>CALAVF010000130.1 GCA_937892315.1 uncultured Prevotellaceae bacterium
TTGGCTGCATCTACCGAGACATGAAGGAGGCACCCCAAGCCATCCAATGCTATTATGATGCGGTGGAAAAAGTGGACACATTGAGTGGGGATTGCGATTATACAACTTTGTTCCGTGTATATGGGCAGATGGCTGAGGTCTTCAATCGTCAAATCATGCCAGACGAAGAACTTGAAGCGTCAGAGAGATACAGCAAATATGCCCTAAAAGCCGACAACACATACGAGTATCTTCGTGGCATAGAACTCAAAGTAAGAGCATATAACCTAAAAGGTGATACCGCCATGATACTTTCCACAGAGAATCTTGCTCATAACCTTTACATGAAATATGGCTTCCGACAAGCGGCGGCAGGTGCTTATACCACGTCTATGTATATATACATTGAACGAAAAGACTTCAAAAAGGCTCGTGAATTGATGCAACTCTTTGAAACCGAGTCGGGGCTGTTTGACGGCGAGGGAAACATTAAAAAAGGACGTGAGCACTATTATCATTGCAAGGGGCTTTATTATTTAGGTGTCAATCAACTCGATTCTGCTGAATTCTACTTCAAGAAATTGCTTCGTTATGGCTATTCCTTTGATGCCTACCGTGGGTTGATAGAAGTTTGCCAAGAAAGAAACGATGCGGCTTCTGTCATTAAATATTCAGAACTCTACACAGCCTCTTTCGATACACTTGTGACCGACATCCATGCCGAAGCCGCTCGCCAAGCAGTCGGGATGTATGACTACACACGTAACCAGAAACTTGCCACAGCAAAGGCAATAGAGGCTGAACGGAATAGAAGCATTATATACGTCATTGCGACTGTCACCTTCTTCATCGTGACATTTCTCCTCCGTCTTTACCTTCACTCTAAGATAAAGAACAAGGAAAAAGTGAGCCAATTGAGCCGAGAAATTGCCGACACCTCTGCCCAATATGAAAAAACAAAAGAAGAACTGGCTGAGCGACAAATGCAAGTGGAAGACTTCCAGACACAGTATGGCAATCTGAAACAGAAAGAGAACTGGGATGCCATGATTCAAAGTCCCGTCGTGGAAGCACTCAAAGAAAGATTGCAGGAGCCCTTGAAGTCTCGACCTATCTCTGACAAAGAGTGGGAACTGCTCACCTCTTTGCTTTGCCAAAACTTGCCATTGTTCCATGCACGAATCATTGGGAATAGCGATTTAAGCCTACATGAACAGCACGTTACCATTTTAACACGATTAGGATTTCATCCCAACGATATGGCCATTCTGCTCAATCTCTCCCAGCAGCATGTCACAAATATCAGAAAAAGTGCCAACAAGAAACTCTTCTCTGACGATTCAGCACGCACTTTCTCGAAAAATTTGAACCAAATATAGGCTTCGTGTACTTTTTGTTTACTTTGTTTGTACAAATCTGAATACCAATCTGATAAATAGAATCAATTATCGGGTTGTGTATTTTTTGTGTATTTTTTCGGTCTTTTTTTCTGATTTATGTCTTCAAAACAGCCTAACTTTGTAGCCGAAAAAATTAACATTGTCAAACAATAACATTTATGAAAAAATTTTTACTTCTACTCGTTTTGGTTTGTACCGCAAACATGGTTTTTGCACAATCGGAACCCACTCGAACAATTCTTCACCCTACGACAAATGGTCATGGCTCAAACTCAGGGCAGTATTCAAAAGCACCTCTTGCACCCGTGTACGTCTATCAAGATGGTCACACACTCACTTTCGAGAGTAACTGTATAGGGGCAACCATTACAATTATCAAGGATGGTGAAGAAGTCTATACTGACATTGTTGACCCCACTTGTGAAATGACTATTCCAGAAAGTATCAGTGGAACTATTGAGATAAGACTCACAAGAGGTAATGTTACTTACTGGGGGCTCATCATCTTATAACTCTCTTCGATGACAGATGAGTAAGTCTGGCAGCATATTGGCTATTATTTGTGTTTGGGCTGCCATGTCCTGCACATCAGAAAAGGATTCTGCCTTCACCCGAATGGAACAATTCTTTTCTGATGACAGTTTGAAACATGCCATCGCTACATATTATCGCCAATATGCTTGCTATCATCATGGAGTGTCACGCACACTGGTAGATTCGTTAGGGAAGCCTGCCACCATCAACTATGAGCAGTTCCCGACCGATACACTTTTCCGTGAATATCTTGAACTAAATAGTTATAAATATGTAGAAGGTCCGCCATTGCCAGACGATGAGGCAATGGCGGACGAAGACCTGAAGCAACGCATCAACGCCATGGCAGAACTGAGAAATATGCCTTGGTGCAAAAACCTTGCGTGGAAAGATTTCTGTCGATACGTACTGCCATACCGAAATGGGGATGAGGCTCTCAGCAATTGGTACTTGGGATTTAGAGGCAAGTATCTTGCTTCGATTGCGGATTCTGTCAAGAATCCTTCTTCCATCCGAGATGTGACCAACTATCTCATTCGTTGTATGCAGCGAGAGGTTCAATATGGCACACGTCTCGGTTATTTCTATGACTTTCAGTTTCTCACACCCGAAGAGATGGAGCGGATGCACACACTCGAATGCAAGGCGTTGGCACATTATGGCACTCTCGCCCTGCGTTCGTGTGGCATTCCTTGCGTGATGCTCGAAACACATTGGCGATTTACCGAGGTCGTCCATTCGTCCATCCTCATCCCTGCTGTGGGCAGCAACAAAATGCCTTATCGGCTTTCCATCTACGACAAGCCACAAGACATGAGGATGCCCAAGGACTCAATGGCATCATGGAGGACATGGAGTTACGAGTTTGAGCCTAACCCTGATTTGGTGGAGTTATCCAAAGACAACCATGTACCACGTGATTTTGCATTGCCTGTGACACGGCATGATCGAACGTCGCTTTTCAGTGTTACACATGACATCCACCGACCTGTTCCCGACAGTTTGATGTCTCGAAAATATCTGTTCCTCTGCCGTTTCCACAATTGGCGGTGGTATCCCATTCGTGAAGGGAAGGTTGAGGGCGGAGAAGTCAGATTCAAAGATGTCACCATCAGGCAGTGGTATCGGTTAGGGTATATGGATGCCGACAGCGTGAAGACTTTTGGCGAGACCTTCACCCTTTTGGGCGATGGAAAGATTCAGCCATACGACAGCAAAGGCGATACTGTCATGTACAAATTGGTCTTTAATTGTGAGCCGACCGAGAATCGGGAGAAACGCCCCGTCAAATCCTACTATTGGTCTTGGTCGTCCGACCCTTCTCATCGGGAATGGACACAGGTCTCTGGGGATGCAACCTTGTGGGGGCTTAATGAAAAGACTGGCGAGTACAAGATTTTCCATGAGTCCATGAGGAAAGACTATAAGCCTGTTTTTCATCTGCTTGAAGTGTACCTGCCGCAATGGACGGTCTTTACAGACGATGACATGCCGCGGCCATTAGGGTATATTACAACCGACAGCCTCACCAACGAAGGTTATTTCATGCAGTTTTGACATTTCTCCGTTTCAAATGGAAAGACTAATGATTAAAATAAACTTATTATTAACAAAAAAATCAAACAAAATGAAAAAGAAATTAAATCTATGCGGTATCTTTGCAATCGCAATGGTTGCATTGACCACAATCACTATCACAAGTTGTGATAAGGATGAAGAGTCTTTAACAAATGATGAAGAGTACACTTTGGCAGAGAGAATGATGACAAGAGCAGGGGAAGGGAGTGGTACTTCATCTCAGTGGACTCCCGCTGATGGGTATTATAAAGAAGGTAGTAAAACAGACACAATTTGGTATTCTTTGAATAGAATTGCCATATATGTAACGGCACGATGGAACACAGGTTATTGGTATTCTGTGAATCCAACAATTCGTGGATCTGTTGAATTGATTGATTATCCCGATAGATATTATGTTAAGAATTGGAATTTGGCACAAATGGGATTTTTTGCAGAAGGTGTTGGAATTTCTTATAGTTTTGATCTTTGCAAAAAAGATTTGTACACCAATCAAGAAGTTGTACTTGATCATGCTTGGGGGACTCACGCAATCAGTGTTCCTACAGCAACACCTCCGACAGGTAATTAGTGCAACAATACTAGCAAATATCTTTTACATATTATAAATGTTTAAAAGACTGCATTCTTACCTGCTGCTCCTCTTTTGTTGTACGTATATATCCGCACAAGAAAAGATTTTACTTTCGGTATCTTCAGGGAATGAGCATTTCCCGGGAGATTCTGTAAAAGTGGAATTAACATTACATGCGGACAATGCGGACGAAACAAGTAGCGTGGTGTATGTGGACTTGCTGAATGCCACAGGGGACATGATACAGTTGAAGAAACTGAAAGTGGTGGATGGCAAGGCTAACACCGTGTTTTGGATTGACAGTATCCATCCTTCAGGCTACTACGAACTGAGAGCATACACCAGAGATTTGATGATGAAGCAGTTCGAGTTGCAACAACAAGAGGGCGGAGAACGGCTGTATGCGTCAAAAGTGTTGCCTGTGTTTAGGAAGTCTGACAAGAAGGAGGCTTTGAAAGGCAGCCCCATTCGACACATTGACAGAGAATCGTGGAAAGGGCGAGAGCGACCAGAAAGATACCGCTATGATTGGAACTGGCGATGCGAGAATCCGCAATATCAGCGCAAAGAAAAGAGCCTCACATTTGTAGGACATCTGGAGCCTCGCAAAAAAGAGCCAAGTGAAGAGGATTATAGACAGATGGAGAACAGGAAACTCTATGTAACCATCAGCAAAGATGACTGTGTCCATCAGGCAACGGTGAAAACAGACCAATATGGGCGGTTTGCATGTGCGTTTCCCGACGTGGCAGGAGAATGGAAGTGTATGGTGTTTGGAGAGAAAGGGGAAAATTTGAGTGGTTATCGAGTGGTGAACGACCGCTTGTTTGCTCCATCGGTGAGGACTTACGAAATGGATGAACTGGAGGTGGCGGGGGTGAAATTGCGTGATGATGCCTCCGACAAGACCTACAAAAGTTGGTACTTCGACTGTGATGCCAATGTGGAGATGTCAAAAGGACTTGGATTTGTTTCACAAGATTTCTTTGAGTGGCTCCATGATGTCAATAAGAATTTCGATGCCGTAGATGATTCGTATGCTCCGCAAGTGCTGGCAATGAAGAGAGATTCCACCGTCAATGCTTATTTGGACATAAATCTGTTCGGAAAGGATTCGAACGATAAACGCACCGTCTGTGCTGACGGGATGAAGTATGTTTATGAAGATTATAATCACCGAAGAACGAACCGCCCTGTTGTGTGGGTCATCAATGGGGGATATCGGCTCATCACGGGCTTGAAGAAAAAGTTGGAGGATTTTGTTGCCCTTCGCCCAACAAAAGAGAATATTCCGTTGTACATCGACGAGGTGAAGTCTGTGTTCATCTCGGAAGAGCCTAAGGCATATCGCCCTTATGTACAATGCGGAGCCTTGGAGATACAACAGCCTGTGACCGTTCTCATCACCCTGCATCAAAATATGCTTATCGACGATGCCCTGCTCTACAGCGGACATTTTTTCGGATTTGACAACCTCGACACGTTGAAATGACATGAAAAGAGACGTTCTTCTCCATCTCCTTCTGTGGATGTGCCTTGCCACGTGGGCAAATGGCATCGACAGTCTTTTTCAACGGCAGTTACCTGCCCAAGAGAAGGTGTTTGTGCAACTTGACAACAATTGGTACTTCACGGGCGACACACTTTGGTACAAAGCCTATACCGTCAGGGCAGATAAGCATACGGTGTCACCACTCAGCAGGATTCTCTATGTGGAATTGTTGGACGAGCAAGGTTATACATTAGAGCGTCAGCAACTCACCATTGACCAGCGAGGACAATCTCATGGGCAATTCTGCATTGGAGATTCGGCCTGGGCTGGGTATTATGAAATTCGAGCATACACAAAGTGGATGATGAACAAAGGGGAAGGCATCTTTGGACGTGCTTTTCCCGTGTTTGTTCGTCCCGACACTTTGGAACACTTTAGACGGCATGTAATCCCTCGCAAAATCACGGTGGGCGATTATTTGCCAGAATATTATTTGGAACCTCTGAACGTGAAGTGGAGAGCCGAAGGTGGTAGTTTGGTGTATGGACAACGTGGGCACGTTGTGTATGAGGTGTTCGATGAAGAAGGAAAACGGATGAACGTACAAGGACTGCTGATGGAAAACGGCAAACCTTTACTGACGCTCCATGCGATGAAAGCGGGACGAGGAGATTTCTTTTTTACGCCTATGGTTGGGGCTTCTTATCAAATGGTGTTTACACAAAACGAGAAAACCTATACAGAGCCGTTGGATAGAATCCAAGAAGAGGGATGTACCTTGTTCTGCACGACAGACGAGGACATGCTGCATGTTCGTGTACAATCGACAACAGAACGTCTTGTCGGCAAGAAGATGTACCTAAGCGTCTGTTGCAGGGGCAGATTGCAAAAACTTGACTCGTTGACACTTAGCGGCGACTCGGCAAATGTGGCATACCCACAGAATCTTTTCCCAACAGGAGTGAACGACATCGCCGTGTTTGAGACAGCAGGAGGGAAACTGGCTGAGCAACAGGTTTTTATTCGCCACGGAAAGGACGAAGACATCATTTCTTCTTTACAAACCACCATCTTGGGACAGCAGCACGGATTGAAGCCCCGTCAGAAATGTTCGCTCGACCTTTTTGTCCGTGACCACTTTTCGGGTCGCCCACTCCGCAACGCCACGTTCTCTATATCTGTGCGAGACAAAGGGCAAATGGTGCCATCGTTCGATAGACGTAATATCCGTACAGAATTCCTCTTGCAGTCGGAGGTCTCAGATTTTGTGGAAACACCCCAAACGTATCTTGATGGAGACTTTTCCATAGGGCATCTGTTGACTCTGCACCCACAACAAACATACCGATGGGAAGAGATGGCAAAGGCTCATCTTTACGAGCCTCGACTTCAACCAGAACAACGCCCCTGCATCTCGGGAAGCACTTACGACCTTGTTGATAACATCTGGGTGAACAACAAAGGCAGCAAGACGTTGACCGCCACACTATTTCGTGATGACAGACGCATGTGGAGTCCTGAACTTTTGGACAGCACTTATCTTTTCCGTACAAAATTGGTTTGCGACTCGACTGGAAGGTACAACTTCGAAATACCTGCATTCTATGGAGAAGGTTATCTGCACATGGTTGCCAAGTACGACCGTAAGGCAAGCAAGAAAAATTATGACAAATTGCTGCATGACAACAACATCTTAATTTGTCGCGATGACTTTTACCCCGAAGAGGCTCGGCAATACAACTGGTTTGAGGTACATGAGCAAGACACGCTCATGGAGATGAATCTGCTGACCGAGGAAGACAAAGCGAACGGCATCTACTCGTCAAAGACACTTGCAGGCGTGACGGTACGTGCACGCCATCGCCAGTTTCAAAAAATTCGTTGGGATAAACCTGTTGTATCATACGATTTTCTGGACTTTCTTAATCGCTTATGGGACAAAGGCATACATGATAGCACCTATCGATTTGACAATGAAACCATCGACATCCTGAATTATCTCGAATCGGCCAAAAGCATCATGCGTGGCTCGAATCAAAGCCACCCCACAAAACAGGATGGTACACAAGACGTGATTCGAGAGAAATTCAACAATGCGACAGCCCCCTACCCTCGCAATGCCGCTGACTTCAACTACATGAAGTATTCTTTCATGCCTCGACTGGATAAAATTGACTTCATCATTGACATTCCCCGTCGAAATTCCTACGTCTATTACAACTATCCCAGCCATGAAGTATTGCGTATCGGTGCTCAACAAGGCATTCAAAATGTCACGGGAAGATACCGCAATATTGGTTTTGTCCATGTCACAAAGTTCCCAGAAGACGCTCCAGAACGTTGGATAAGCGGTCGCTTTATTCGTTTACAGGGCTATAACAAACCACTTCCTTTCACGCCATCCTCCAATCCCTATCGCCACACACTCTATTGGAATCCTACTGTCACCACCGATGCAGAGGGACATGCCCACATTGAATTTGAAAACAGCGATGTTTGTACCGACCTTGACGTGGAAGTAGAAGGCATCACTATTGATGGGAAGTTTATTGTGAACCTTCATCACGGCGTAGCCAATGAATAAGTCGCAGATTTTCAGAACAAGTGCATTCTTCTGTATCGCTATGTTTTGTATCTCGTGCTACCTGCCAGCGATACACCTTTTCACCGACTCGTTGTTATTGCCCAAGTGGTATGGCTGTGGCCTTTTCGGGGCATTGTTGGCTATGCTTTGGAGTGTACTGAAACTTTTAGGAAAGGATACGAGCACTGACGTCTGGATGCACTTTGGATGTAATGTTTTTATTGCCATCAGCGGAGTGGAGTGCCTGTATGTGCTGACATTGGCGATGATGGACGGTGTGCCGTCTATCGGAGCATTGGGCACATTCGACAATCCTGCGGGATTGGCTCTTAACCTATGCGTGGCAATGCCTTTAGGGGTGCATCAGGCGTGGCGAAAGAGGAACAGGAAGATTGTGCGGTGGCTGTACGCCGTGTTGTGTCTGCTGATGGTGGTGACATTGTATCTGACGAAGTCTCGGACGGGAATGCTCTGTTTGGTGCTGTACATGATAGCGTATCTGTATCAGGGACTTTTGTGCGTTCATATCTCATCTTTTGCCAAAAGGGCGGTGTTTGTCGGGCTTTTCCTCTGCTTATTGGCTGGCGCCATTTATGGCGTATTCCAACAAAAGGCGTCTTCCACGTCGGGACGTGCGTTCATCTTGCAGCGGTCGTGGGAACTCATCAAGGAGCATCCTTTCAAGGGGCATGGAGTGAATGGATTTGAAAGGAAGTACATGGAATGTCAAGCGAATTACTTCAAGACCCACCCGGCAAGCGAGTATGCTGTGTTGGCAGACGAGGTACACCATCCGTTGAACGAATTCGTGTATCTTTGGGTCGATTATGGCGTGTCTGCACCATTGGCTTTGTTGGGGAGCATGATTTTGCCTGCTGTTGTATCGTTCAAAAGGAAAGATGGGGTTATCAAACCGTTGCTCCTGCCGCTGTTGGGCGTGTCGGTCTTTTCTTGTTTCTCCTATCCCTTTCATTATCCCGTGGCATGGGCAGTGGTGGTGCTTGGCGTTGCAAGTGTTTTTCGGTGGAAACGTCGGATGGCACAATTTGCCCTGTTGATGGCAGGAGGGGTAACGATGGCGTTTGTGGCGGTGGATGCCTCCTTTGAATACAAATGGAACGAGGCATATCGCCATTCGTTCAAGGACTTGAGTCCCGGAGTGCTGGACGAATACGAGGCACTGCATGGCTATATGCACAGGAATTTCTATTTTTTGTACAACTACGCCATGACTGCCTTCCTCTCGCATGATTTTGACAGGGCGTATGCACTGGTGGAGGAGTGCGGACTGCATTGGAATGGCTATAATCGTGAGTTGCTGGCTGGTGACATCTGCTTTAAGAAGCATCAATGCGTGGAGGCAATGAATCATTACACCATGGCTATGCACATGTGCCCTGTCCGTTTTGCCCCGCTCGAAGGATTATACAAGGTTTATGATGCCATGGGCGATGAGACAGGACGAAGCCGCATTGCACAAAAAATCGCCTCTCAACAAGTGAAAGTCCATTCGTCGGCTGTAGAAAGAATCAGAAGGAATTGTCCATAATCTACAGACTCCCTCAATATGATTGTTTTACTAATTCAACTTGCGTTATCTCGATGCGTATTCATTTGTAACCTCGTCACATGATAACTAATGTCCTCGACATGAATTAATATGTGATGAGGTAACGACGTAGAGGGAGGAATATTGGGGGACTTTTGAAGTAAAAGGACGTGAGGCTGGTTTATGCCAACCCGTGTGCCTCGTGTAGATACACCCATGAGGCTCGTATAGACGAACCACTTTGGCTCGTTTTAACCACCCTGCGTGGCTCGTGTAGGCGTGAATTTAGACGGGCGTTAACAGATGATGATGATTTTTGTAGTCGTTTTTGGTGGTTTTGATGAAAAAACAGGGTGCGGTTTTGTCTTTTTAGGATATTGAATTGAAGAAATAGGAATAAATGCGTATGGGGAATGAAGATTTTTTTGTTATTTTGCAGGCATGAAGGAATTGGTTCCTATTTTGACGATAACGGGTTCGGACAGTACGGGCGGTGCGGGTGTGCAGGCAGACATCCGGACGATTTCGGCGTTGGGTGGCTATGCGTTAAGTGTGGTGACATCGGTGACGGTGCAGAACACGCAGGGCATTCATGCGATGCACGACCTGCCGGCTGACATCGTGGTGGGGCAGATGAATGCCATCATGGACGATGTGCGTCCGAAGGCGATCAAGGTGGGCATGGTGAGGGACGTGGAGAGCATCCGGCGGTTGGCGAAGGAAGTTGTGGCGTGCAGCCGTGTGGTGTGCGACCCCGGGCTGGTGTCGTCGCGTGGCGAGCGGCTGGTGGGCGACGAGGTGGTGGATGCCTTGCGTCGATGGGGCTTGCCGAAGGTGATGGTGCTGACGCTGAAATGCAGCGAGGCAGAGGTGCTGCTGGGGCACGGAGTAGAAAGTGTGGAGGAGATGGTGGCGGCGGCTCGTGAACTGACGGCGATGGGTCCCGAGGCGGTGCTGATGCAGGGGATGCACGGGGCGGACAAGGTGCTGACAGACGTGCTGGTGATGGAGGGACGGGACGAGGTGGTGTATTTCTCTTCGCCTGACATGGAGGGATGGCAGTTGCACGGTGTGGGCGGCACGTTGTCGTCTGCCGTGGCGACATTTCTGGGACAAGGTGACGAGGTGGAAGTGGCGGTGAAGAAGGCTCACGACTATATTCAGAATCTGGTGGTGTACTGGCTGCGAGAGACGAAGGAGTCGGTGGCATCGATGAGGGAAGGCTATGGTGGCTCGCTACTGCATCGGGCACAGACGCCGACGGTGAGCAGCAGGCAGGTGGAACTGTACAATCAACTGATGGCGTTGATTGCGGAACACTACCGAGAGGCTCGAGACGTGGCGTTCTATGCGGCAAAGATGCATGTGACAACGAAGTATCTGTCGCAGGTCACACGGAAAATCAGGGACAAATCGCCGAAGCAGGTGATTGCCGACTATCTGATGCGGGAGGTGGAGCGTGACCTGGCTGTGACATCGCGGACGGTGCAGGAGGTGGCGTATGCGTATGGGTTTGAGTCGCAGGCGTTGTTCTGCAAGTTTTTCAAGAATCAGCGAGGCTGTTCGCCGACGGAGTTCAGGAATCGGCAGGCGATGTTGAACATTTGAGAAGGAAGTTTTGCGATATGGGAACGGAAGTTTTTTCCGTTCCTTTTTTTGTCGGAACTTTGCAGCGGAAAACTCAAAAACATAAAAACTCAAAAACATGACAGAAAGACAGATTTTGAACCGCAACTTGGCTCAGATGCTGAAGGGCGGAGTGATTATGGACGTGACAACCCCTGAGCAGGCTCGCATTGCCGAGGCTGCCGGTGCCTGTGCTGTGATGGCGCTGGAACGGATTCCTGCCGACATTCGTGCGGCTGGCGGTGTGAGCCGCATGAGCGACCCGAAAATGATTAAGGGCATTCAGGAGGCGGTGAGCATCCCCGTGATGGCGAAGTGCCGCATCGGGCACTTTGTGGAGGCGCAGATTCTGGAGGCCATCGAGATTGACTATATTGACGAGAGCGAGGTGTTGTCGCCTGCCGATGACGTCTATCACATCGACAAGAACCAGTTCAAGGTGCCGTTTGTGTGTGGTGCGAAGGACTTGGGCGAGGCGTTGCGACGCATTGCCGAGGGTGCAACGATGATTCGCACGAAGGGTGAGCCCGGCACGGGCGACGTGATTCAGGCTGTACGCCACATGCGGATGATGCAGAGTGAAATTCGCCGCCTGACGTCGCTGAATGCCGACGAACTGTATGAGGCTGCCAAGCAGTTGCGTGTGCCGCTCGACCTGGTGCAGTATGTGCATGACAACGGCAAACTGCCGGTGGTGAACTTTGCGGCTGG
>CALAVF010000131.1 GCA_937892315.1 uncultured Prevotellaceae bacterium
TTTTGCCAGAGGTGCCTACCCGATTCGAACGGGTGTACACGGTTTTGCAGACCGTTGACTAAGCCACTCATCCAACGCACCAGATGTTCGCTTGCTGTTTTGCGAGTGCAAAGGTAGTGTTTTTTCAGTAGATGGCAAATTTTTCGGCAACTTTTTTCGAGGAAAAGAATGTTTTTCTCCGATATGTCAGGGAAAAAGAGTAATTTTGCAGATAGAAAATGGGAAAAGCAGTAGGCAAAGTCAAAGATTTCATCCGTCAGAACAGCCTTTTGAAAGACAAGGCACGGGTGGTGGTCGGCTTGAGCGGCGGACCTGATTCGGTGTGCCTCGCCCACATCCTGCACCAACTGGGATATGAGGTGGTGGCAACACATTGCAACTTCCATCTGCGTGGAACGGAAAGCCTCCAGGACGAGCAATTTGTGGAAGAATTGTGCAGGCAACAGGGGTGGACACTCCACAAGACAGATTTCAGCACAGAGCAGTATGCCCAAGAACACAAGGTGAGCATTGAGATGGCAGCACGTGAACAGCGGTACGATTGGTTCCAGAAAATGATGAGGGAAACGAATGCTGAAGCCATTGCCGTAGGGCATCACAAGGATGACAACGCCGAAACAATGCTGCTCAATCTGGTCAGAGGCGCGGGCATCAAAGGCCTGTGTGGGATGCAAGCCAAGAACGGGAATGTGGTACGTCCCCTGCTGTGCCTCACCCGACAAGAGATTCTCGATTATCTGCAAGAAGAAGGAATCGATTATGTGACCGACCACACCAATTTGGAAGATAATTATGCCCGGAACAAGTTGAGACTCAACGTCATGCCACTCATGGAGAGTATCAATAAGGGTGTCTTATCTAACATCATCTCGACCATCGAGAATCTGAATGAAGTACAGAAAGTGTATCGGCAAGCGATGGATGCCGCTATCAATGCGTGCAGCCACCATACCGAGAACGGCGAACTGTACATTATGATATGCAAACTTCTGCAGCAGCCCTCCCCTATCTCCGTCTTGCACGAACTGCTTTCCCCCTTCGGCTTCAACAAACAACAACTGAAAGAGATGCTTTCTTCCCTCCAAGAAAGCGGCAAACTTTTCTCTGCCAACGGACACCGACTGCTGATTGACAGAGAGGACATCATCGTTGAAAGCCTCAATTACCCTGCCGTGCAAATTCATCAAGAAGCCCTTCCCATAGAGCAAGTCCGCATCCAGAAAGACCCTCGCTTCGCCTACCTCGATGCCGACAAACTGCATGGAGAACTGACCCTCCGTACACCCCAAACAGGCGACACCTTTGCACCCTTCGGCATGAAAGGCAAACGCCGCCTCCTCAGCGACTTCCTCACCGACCTCAAACTCAACCTCTTCGAGAAAGAACGTCAACCCCTCCTCATGGATGGCGAAGAGATTGCATGGGTGGTCGGTCGCCGCAGTTCCGACCTCTATCGAATAGATGAACATACAAAAAAAGTGGTCGTGCTAAAATTAGCATGACCACCTAATTTATGTATCTCGTTCATCTTCATTTGCGAAGTCACACTCAGCCTCATTCTGATGCCATCAACCTATCTATGATGACATTCATCCCTTGTTTATTGATTTGCCGTTCAAATCTAATGGGAAGTGAGGGATTATCCTTCGTTATTTGTTCAAAGAATAACTTTGCACAATCAATCTTCGCACTCTGTTTTGGTGGCAAATCCGTTTCTTGGTTTACGGCCTTCGTTTCAATGACCACGTTCATAGACATGGAACCATCTTTCTTGTTGACAATATACATGAAATCTGGTGAATAGGTCTCATCTGTTATTGTCGGAATGCGGATGCTACTATTGGGTATTTTGCCATACACAACTAACTCTGCCACATCTATTTTTTCCAAAATATTGGTTCTTTCTAACGGTGAATCAAAGGCAATCGGTTCATAAAGATACTCTGTAGGTGTTTTAGAATCATCTGTTTTCTTACCAATTCTGCCCATCACAACTTCGTCCCTTACACTACCATCAGCATTGGTTAAGGCTGTTGTTTTGGTACGATAATTCGCTTGCTTATATGAAATACAACCACCAAGATTCTCAATTTTCCAATCACGGAATCGCCTTATAAACTGCGACAAGGTCAAATCATTGATAAGATTATTGTTAAATTCCGTATGCGTTTTGGCATAATCGCAAATCGCCTTATGTATCGTTGTGATTGAAATAGCAGTTCCTTTATTGGCTCTTTTCAAGAACTCGCTATAAGGCAAGTTTCTGCCATGAACCATATAGGTGACATTCGCCTCACTTACAATCGATGCCCCTTCTTGGTCAACTTGAATCTCTGAACGTTCAGAAAAAACAGACATCCTTGAAAAGACCCCTTTTTCCAATATTGCTGGTAATGCCTTCTCTATCTCATCATCTATATCTTTCTGATAAAACATTAGGTATTTCTTGTTAATCTCCTTCCACAGCAACTCAATTTTTTGATAATTGTTTTTGCGGATCTTGACCATTAGGCGGTTTTTCTTAGCATTCCTGTCAATTACACGATTCAAGTTCAGAGTGTCAAGTTCAAACTCGGGATATTGATTCTTGAACTCCATCACCTTGTCGTCAACAACTATAATATCTGACCCCTGCATCGTAACTAACATCTTTTGCATTAACTCCATCAACAATACCATACGGTCACCCAAGCCGCGAAGATGTGCAACACGGTCGAGTTCATCACTATTCAAAGTAATATGTTCTATGGTCTTCTTCGCTGTATCTCCATTTATCTCACGCACCAACTTGTCGGCAAAATCCTTTTCCGTAAAGTCCACTATATAGTTGAGCATAAAATCTTGACTGGTTGTTCTGTTACCATATTCATCAACAGGCAAACGCAATCCTCGACCAACTTCTTGCAATTTACTGGTCTCACTACCACTGCTACGAAGTTTAGCAATCGTAAAAACATTTGGATTATCCCAACCTTCCTTTAGTGTCCATTTTGAGACCAAGAAGCGACG
>CALAVF010000132.1 GCA_937892315.1 uncultured Prevotellaceae bacterium
CCGACGAGAATCCTGAACAGCCTGACCGTTTGCCTCATTTGGCGTACCTTCATGAAGAGACGTATCACGATTATACGCCCAATCAACTCGACATCATCTATTATTTCAAGGAGCAACTGGAGGAGAACCAAAAGTTTGTGAAAATCAACAAGAAGGAAAATCTTGCACAGGTATTTACCGATTGCCGCTACACACGCAAGGACAATGAGGCGATGTCGGCAGGTCTGTTGGAAGCGTTGAAACATCAGGGATTTTTGTAAACTGATTGTCCGCATGGAGCATCCAGTTTTCTGCATTGACTCATAAAACATTTCCGTTTCAGAAGATAAAACAAGAAGAGAGAACTCATCACGGGTTCTCTCTTCTTCTGGTTATAAAGATACGATTATATGAATAGGTTAGTAAAAAGTTGCGATTTTATTTGCGTGGAGTCTTTAAGATGTCCATCAACTCATCAATGTCTTGGCGAGTGCGTTCGTCCACTTCCATCATGTCTTTAATCTGCTTGATGGCATGGATGACGGTGGCGTGGTTGCGGTTGCCGATGTTGACGCCTATCTGAACGTGCGACTTATCAGTCAGTTCTGAAGAGAGGTACATGGCGACTTGACGTGCATAGGCAATTTGTTGGGTGCGAGTTCGTGAGTCCAGTTGAGTGATTTTCAGATTGAAACGCTCGCACACACACTGCTTGACATCATCGATGGTGGTGACGTGCTCTGTTGTCTCGACAAATCGAGGCATCACTTTTTGCACCAACTTCATGTTGATGTCGCAGTTGTAAACCACAGAGTAAGCCATGAGCGAGTTGATAATTCCTTCCAGATCACGGACACTCTCGTCAATATTTTCGGCAATGAATCGGAGCACATTCACAGGGATGTTCAGACCTTCCTTGTCAACTTTTGCCGTGAGGATGTCGAGCCGCAGATGTTGGGTCGGCTTCTCAATTTCAGCCTGCATACCCCACTTGAAGCGGGTCAACAGACGGTCTTCCAAACCTTGAATGGCAATAGGAGGACGGTCGGCAGACAGGATGATTTGCTTGCCGTTGATGTGCAGGTGATTGAAGATGTGGAAGAAGGTGTTTTGGGTCTGTGTCTTGCCCGACAGTTCTTGTACATCATCCAAAATCAGTGCATCGATTGTCTGATAGAAACGGATGAAATCATTCACCTTGTTCTGACGCACGGCATCGGTGTACTGCACGGTGAAAAGATGGGCTGAGAGGTAGAGTACACGCATCTGTGGGTGCAACTCCTTGATACGCAAACCGATGGCGTTGATGAGGTGGGTTTTGCCACAACCCGATGGACCGTAAACGAAGAAGGGGTTGAATGTCCTGGCAGGATTGTTGGCGATGGATTCACCAACAGAACGTGCCAGGCGGTTACTCTCGCCTTCGATGTAATTGTCAAAACGGTAGTGGGGGAGCAGTTGAGAGTCGAGGTCCTGCACTTGCGGGGCAGTCACGTCGTCTGGCGATTTGCGGGCATCGTCGCGAGGAGTGCCGTTGACCACTTTCGGAGCGATTTCTGCCTTTTCAATGACTTCGCCACCTTTGGGAGTCTTGACAACCTTTACATTATAATAAAGAGAATTGATGCTGTCGCCAAAGACTCTCTTGAAAGTAGAACCCATCAAGGGGAGGAACTTCTCTTCCAAAAGATTCTTTACAAATTCGCTGGGTACATCGAGTACCAGTTTGCCGTTCTTGAAACTGTGGAGTTCCACGAAAGCAAACGTCGCCGCGAATTGTTCTGGTGAGATATTGTCGCGAATGATGTCGAGGCATCTATCCCACAGAATTTTTGGATTGAGTTCCATGATTCTACTTTAGGTTTGGTTTGTTCTCTGTAATTCTTAACGAGTGCAAAGTTCGCTTTTTTTTTTGAATCTACAAAATTTTATTTTTTCACTCGTGTTTATTGTTTTGCTAAAATTGCCACATTTCAGCGATTTACGTTTTTTAAGTCATTTAGGGTATTGTTTTATGTTTCAAAATCTTTTGGGCTTGATTCACAATCTGTTAGGCGATTGTTTAACATGTGAAACAAAAACCCGAAAACGACCTTTTTTCTCACTTAATTGGTTGTGTTTTATGGACTTTCAGTTGCATGTGACGAAGCCTGAAAAAGAAAAAATGTTGTTTGAACAAAATTCAAATAGTGGAACTTTTTCATTTCTTTTTTCTGATGTACCAAATGCTTCCTCCCTTGTTCCTTGGCATTGACGTTTTGTGTGTCATAGAAGGGTCAAAGACGACCGCATTTTGGTGTTTTCAAAGCCTCATCCTCCATGTTTTAGGGCATGGTTTTATCCTTTTTGCCAAACAGAGAGAAGTGTACATACCGCTTCGGATGCAGACGCAAGTCCTCCAGCAGTCGCGACGAGTTCATCATGGTCGAGTCGAGGTGCAGTGCGATGGCGTTGTCGTTCATCAGCATTCCCAGCGACGACTCTTTGCTGGTCATGGCGGTGTTGATTTTGAATGTCATGTCCTGCACCGATTTGAGTGTGGCATCTGCTTTCTGTGCCATGCCAAGCATGTCAATCTGATTGAGATTGCCAGTTGTCGTTTCCAGATTGGCACAGATGTTGTTGGTCTTCGCCATCAGTTGCGGCACATCCTTGCCCAGCAGTCCGTTGATTTGTTTCGTGGTCACCTTCAGGTCGGCAGAAATCTCCTCCATGTTGTGCATTGATGTGGCGAGGGAAGGGTCATTCGCCAAGGTGTTGAGTGCCGTGAGGATAGAGTCAACCTTTGGCAGCAGTGCCTCCACTTGCGGCAGCATATCTCCGGCTGCACTCATCAGGTCGGTCATCGGATTGCCCTGAATGGTGTCGCCAGGATGCAGCAGAGCGGTGGGGTCGGGACCCAGTTTCAGGTTCATCGTGGCACTTCCCAGCATTTCCTTCGTCATATAGACGCTGGTGCCTTCTGGAATCTGGAAACTCGGATTCACGTTGATTTCCACCGTAATGTTCTGTTTCTTGGGGTTGAAAGTGATGGCTTTTACCGAGCCGACAGTCAGTCCGTTGGCACGTATAGGCGATGCGGTTGGCATTCCCTGCACGTCAGTGATTTCCACAAAGTAAGACACATCGTTGTTGAAGAGTTTGAGCCCTTTCAGGAAGATGATGCCCACGTATATGATCAGGACGGCAAACACTGCCACCATTCCGATTTTTACTTCTTTGCTAATTTTCATATCTTGTTCTTTTGGTTTTTCTTATTTTGTTTTGCCTTTTGTGAAGAGGGGTTTGTTTTATTCTTCAAAAGTGACGATGAACGCCTCGGGGAACTTGTCGAGGATGGACTTTCGCAACTTTTTTGCCTCGTCCATGGTCGCTGCCGAACCGTAAGTGTAGGTGTAGCGGCCATTTTTTTCGTGCATCTCGCATTGCAAGCCTTTGAACTGCTTGTCATTGCTTTTCAGTTTCACGCTTCCTGCCAGCACCTGCACCTTGTAAACCGTCTTCTTTGCCGTTGAGGTTTCTTTTGCAGGGGTGGTGTTCGTCGCAGGTGCCGCTGTCTCGGCAGGTTGGCTTTCGGCTTGGGCTGGATCAGGGTCGGCTTTGACAGGAGCCACCTTCTTCCCTGTGCGTTGGCCGACATAACTTGCAATAGCGTTGTAGATGCTTCTCGCCATCAGTCTCTGTCCGTCCTTCGACATGAGGAACTGTTCTTCAGCAGGGGTGGAAATGTAGCCCACT
The DNA here is from genome assembly GCA_937892315.1 of uncultured Prevotellaceae bacterium. The sequence goes on from CALAVF010000132.1 coordinate 3,718, forward strand.
TCGAGCAGCACACTGGGCATATAGGTGAGTCGCAAGACGGCGAGGTTTGCCTGTTTCACACCCATATCCTTCCGTCCGCCCGTGCGTACCATCTCGTTCTGTGCCATCTTGGCGAAAGCCACGCTCTCTTTCATGTCGTGATCCTGCATCAGTTCATACATGATGTTGCTTTCCGCCGAGGCGTTGTAGTTGTATTTCTTGGCAGCCTCACCCTCCAGGGCAATCACCGAGTTCTCTCTCTTTTCCACTTCCAGGTTCGTGCCGACCGTCTTAAGGCTCAGCGTGTACGACTGCACTCCCGAGGCATAGTGTTTTGCCTCCTTGGGCAGCGAGTTGACGTGGATGGACACAAAGAGGTCTGCCTTTGCCTTGTTGGCGATTTCTGCCCTTCGACCCAGTTCGATGAATACATCGGTGGAGCGGGTGTACACCACCTGCACGTTTGCGTTGCTGCTGTTCAGCAGTTTGCCCACTTCGAGGGTGATGTTCAGGGCGATGTCCTTCTCGCGGTTGGTGCGTGCCGAGCCGATGGTGCCAGGGTCTTTCCCTCCGTGTCCTGCGTCAAGCACCACCGTGAACTTTCCTCCGTCGCCCGATGCCATCATCGGTAGCGAACAAAAGAACAGCCCTATATATATAATAATGTGTAAAAACCGTTTCATATTGATACAAATCGTTGCAAAGTTACGAAAAATTGGTGTAAAAGTGCCAGAAACAAAGAAAAGAATATCGGAAACGGTATTCTTTTTCTACTTATAGAACAAAATTGTGTGGCTGACGCAAACGGCGGCTACAAGTTAAAGTTGACTTTTGCCCCGCCCATGAACCAGAAGCCCGGCTGCTGGATGTTGGCAAAATCGTAGTATTTGTGGTTGGTCAGATTGTTGGCTTGCACATACAGGGTGTAGCGTGGAGCCGCCCACTGCACTTTGAGGTCCAGATTGCCAAACGTGCCAAAGGTTTGGTGCTCGCCGGTCTTTGCATTGTCGAACTCGCCCTCTCGGTTTTTCAGCGTGAAGTTCCACTGTGCGGAGAGCCTGTCCCAGATGCGATGTCCCAGCGAGGCGACAAACTTGTGGCGGAGGAAAGTCATGCGGGAGGCGTAGTTGGCGGTCTGCTCCTCGTTCACTCGGTATTTGTAGTTGTAGCAGTAACTCAGCGTGAGTCGCTGCAAGACGGATTCCTTGCCCCACAGGTCTGTGAAGTTCATGCCGGCGAGGGCTTCCGCTCCGATGTTGTCGATGTCGCTGTTGGCAGTCGTGTACACCGTTGCCCCTTCGTAGCGAACCCAGTCAATCATGTCGGTGCCCTTGCGGTAGAAACCCTTCAAGTGTGTCTGGATGAAGGAGTTGGCATAACTGACTCCGAGGTGCCAGTCGGTACTTTTCTCCGGCTTCAGTTGGCTGTTGCCTGCCAAGCCCGGCCCGTTGTAGTAGAGGTCGGTGTAGGTCGGTGTGCGGAGGCTCTGATTGAACGATGCGAAGAGTTTCAGCCCCTCGGCAGGTCGCCACGACACATCCACGCCGGGGTAGAACTTCATGCCGCCTTCCACCGCCGTGTTGTGGTTTGCCAAGGCACCGAGCGAGATGGTCACCGCGTCCAGAAGGATGTCGTGCTCCAGATAGATGCCGACGTTGCTGCGGCCATCCTTATACCTGTAGTGCTCGTCCCGTCCTGGCACCTTGTACTTGTGCTGGTCTTCCTCGGCGATTTCCTTTCCGAGCCGGGTGGAGAGGATGTTTTCACGCCGGAACTCAAAGCCCACGGCAGTCTTGCCAAGTGCCCACGTGGTGTAGGCATTCAGGTTGGCTCCATACACGTTCGTCTGGTGAAAGTTCTGGTAGTCTTCGGGACGGTCACGCCACCAGACATAGTGGTCCAGAGAGCGGTTCCAATACACCTGAACAGGCACGTGAACCTTGCCCTTATACTCTGCCTGTGCAGCCACCAGGTACCGCCTGTCTTGCTCATACTGAGCGTCGGAGCCTGTGCCGTAGAAGGTGTTGGCGCCGTAGTTCATCGTGCTCAGTCCTGCTTGCACCGAAGCGTCGAACAGGCGGCTCTGGTACTTGCCGTTCCAGTAGGCGTTGCCCTTGTTGAAGTCGTCGTTGTAGGTGCCGCCGTCGCTGCGTGAATAGCCGCCGCTGACGCGGTTGTTGAAGCCGCCGCCCCTCACCGCCACGTGTCCGTTTGCCCCGAAGGTGCCATACGAGCCGCCTTGCACGTGAGCCCACACGTTGCTCTGCTGTTCGGTGCGGGTGACGATGTTGATGGCACCCGCAAATGCCTGACTGCCATACACGCGGCTGGCACCTCCTTCGATGATTTCGATGCGTTCGATGTCGTCCACGCTGACGGGCAGGTCAACCGTCAGATGCCCCGTGTGGGGATTCGAGATGTTGATGCCGTTGAGCAGTACGGTCAGTTGGTCTTCCGTGCCGCCGTTCACGCCGATGTCGGTCTGGATGCCGAAGCCTCCACGCTGGCGCACATCCACGCCGGCTGCCAGTTTCAGCAGGTCGTTGACCGAGTTGGCACTCGACGCTTCAATCTCTTTTTTCGAAATCACTTGCACGAGACGCACTGCCTTGTCGGCAGGCAGCGGGGCACGTGTGCCCACCACCTCGGTGTCGTTCAGTTCAATGTCGTAGGCTGTCTTTTCGATCTGTGTATGGGCGACAGCCGTTATGCCCATGGCGATGATGAAGAGTTCTTTTCTCATGTCTTTTCTTGTTTGGTTTTTGATGTTCTTCAGAAGGGACATCCCCCTTCCTTTCTGCGGAACTTTTGGTTTTCTTCCTGCGAGGCTTTTAGCCTTCTTTCGCTGCTCCAACTGCCTTTAGCCGCTATCTCTCTTAAAACTAAACTTAGATTTTATAAAATCAAACTTAAATTTTATAAAATTGAA
>CALAVF010000133.1 GCA_937892315.1 uncultured Prevotellaceae bacterium
AACCCGACGCGTGAGACCACAGCACCAGTCCGTAACTCGTTGCAGGGTATTTCGACTGCACAAAATCGAGGGCGGCAGCCAACTGGTCGGGCGAGGACGAGTTCAGGTCTTCGTCGTAAGTCTTCACCGGAGTCATCGCCGACAGCGTGGTTTCCTCCGTGTTGCGGTCAATCACATAGAATCGAGGCAACCGCGTATCGTCCACATAGAGCACCAGGCGGTCGTTCTGCCACAGCCCCTCAGTTTTCATTCCTGCCAGCATCTCATTCACGTCGGAAGAGAGTTGCCCGTTCAGGCTGTTCTCTGCCACGACATAAACCAGCACCGTGCGGCTTGGGGCGTAGGCAGCATCGCCAGCAGGCTCGTCCTTGCTGTCGCTGTCCTTACATGCCGAAAACAGACAGGTTGCGACCGCACACATCAGCACAGCCACAACCTTTCTATCAAAGACGGAAGACATCATCAAATGCTTCATCATAACGCTAAAATCCATAAAAGAGAAGGGGGTTATTTCACTTCGTTCGCTTCATCTCCGCCCGTAGTGGCAAAAGCGTCCAGCGGATGTTTGAACGTAAATTGCTGGTCGTCAATCACCTTCAGTTTCGTTTCGGGATTGTCCAGATAGCGTTTCTTCACTTTGTAATACCTCTTCGAGAGTTTCTTACGCTCGGTCGAAAAGAACACACACGCCGTCTGCTTCTGCAAGTGGAGTTTGCCCTCCAGATAGAGTTTCAACTGCAGGCTGAACTCCGAACGATAGGGCAGAAACTTCGTTTTCTTCTCCACATCGATGCTGTCCACCTCGCAGATGCTCGTCACGAAAATCACCGAATCCGTCAACTGCTGGCTCACGCCAAACACATAAACCTTGCCTGTGCCTTTTCCGCCGCTGACGCCGGCAGCCTCCGTCGGCTTCTTCTTGCCGAGGGCAGCCCCTGCCACGGTCAGAGCGATTGCAATCAAGAGTAGTTTCTTCATATCCTGTCCCCGATTATCCCAGATAGGTCTTCAGCAGCCTGCTCTTCGACTGAGAACGCAAACGGCGAATCGCCTTCTCCTTGATTTGACGCACACGTTCACGAGTCAGGTTGAAGCGGTCGCCAATTTCCTCAAGCGTCTTCTCTGGCTCGCCCAGGCCGAAGAACATCTTGATGATTTCCTTCTCACGCGTCGTCAACGTATCCAGTGCCCGTTCAATCTCCCTTTGCAACGATTCAGTCACCAATGTGCGGTCGGCTGAAGGAGAATCGGGATTGCTGAGAATGTCCAGCAGGCTGTTGTCCTCACCTTCCACAAAAGGTGCATCCACACTGATGTGCCTGCCGCTCACCTTCATCGTGTAAGCCACCTTGTCCACCGGCAAATCCAGTTGGGCAGCCAATTCCTCGGGCGACGGACGACGCTCGTGCTCCTGCTCGAACTTCGAGAAAGCCTTGCCAATCTTGTTGAGCGACCCCACCTGGTTCAGCGGCAGACGCACAATGCGGCTCTGCTCAGCCAGTGCCTGCAGAATCGACTGGCGAATCCCCCACACGGCATAACTGATGAACTTGAAGCCA
>CALAVF010000134.1 GCA_937892315.1 uncultured Prevotellaceae bacterium
CTATAGAACTATCCCCCACCGCAAAAGAGACCAAAGAGACAAGAGACAAAAAACCGGTGAACCAGTAGAGGACAAACTCGCAAAGGCAAGTGTGAAGCCAAATCAAATCTGTGGTGAAAAAGAACTTACGGACGTTCGATGCAGGAATCGTTTCACCTGCACTGCTTGAGTTCCTCCTTCAGTTGTCCACGTGGGATGCCGAGTTCGATGGCTCGGAGGAAGTCTTTCTGGGCGAGGTGTTTGTGACCTTCGTGGAGGTGAAGGTAGGCACGGGTGAGGAGGAGGTTGGTGTTGTTGGGGGAGAGGGTGATGGCTTTGTCGAGGTCGAGGAGGGCGAGTTCGGGTTGGTGGGCTTCGGCTTCGATTTCGGCTCGGACGGAGTAAAGTTCGGCTCGGTCGGGGTATTGGTCGATGAGGGTGGTGAGGCGGGTGAGGGCTTCCTGTGGTTTGTTGGCGTTCTGGAAGAGGATGGCTGTGCCGAGTTGGGCGGCATAGTTGTCGGGGGTGAGGGTGAGGAGGCGTTCGTAATCGGCCTTGGCGTTGAGGTAGTCACGACGTTGCTGGTAGATGTAGGCACGGTTGAGCAGGGCTGTGGTGTCGTTGGGAGCAATGTCGAGGATTTTGGTGTAGCCGAGCAGGGCTTTGTTCTGATTGCCAAGGGTCATGTAGAGATTGGTTTGTGCCTGAAGGATGGGGAGGTTCTGAGGAGCGATGCCGAGGGCGAGGTCATAACTTTCGAGGGCCTTGAAGGGTTCGCCTTTTGCCTCTTGGATGTGGGCGATGTTGGCGTAGGTGAGGGCGTTGCGGATGTCGTCGGGGGAGAGTTTGAGGGCTTGACGGAAGAGGGTGAGGGCTTCGTCGTAGTGCTGCTCTTGGGCGGCGGCGAGACCTTGCTCGATGCATTGCTCATAAGACTGGGCACTTGACGGGGAAACCGTCAAGAGCAAGAGAAGGATGCTAATAAGCGGGGCGATATTTGTCTTCTTTTTCATCTTCGAGCATGGAGAGATAGGAGTTGTAGCGGCTTTCGGCGATGTCGTGGCGTTCGACGGCTTCGCGAACGGCACAATGGGGCTCGTGGGTGTGGGTGCAGTTGTTGAAACGGCAATCGGCGGAGAAGCGGAAAATCTCCTTGAAGTAGTGGCTGACTTCTTCCCGTTTCATGTCGAAGGTGCCGAAGCCTTTGATGCCTGGGGTGTCGATGATGTAGCCAAGCCCCCCCACCTCATACATCTCGGAGA
>CALAVF010000135.1 GCA_937892315.1 uncultured Prevotellaceae bacterium
GCCGACTTCGGCTGGAGCGACGTGGGCACATGGGGCTCGCTCCACACGCTGGCAGAGAAGGATGCCAACGGCAACTCCGCCATCGGCGAGAACGTGAAGTTCTACGACTCGAAGAACTGTGTGGTTCACACCACCGAGGAGCGGCGAGTGGTCATCCAGGGGCTGGACGGCTACATCGTGGCAGAGAAGAACAACACGCTGCTGGTGTGCAAATTGGCTGAAGAACAGCGAATTAAAGATTTCTCAGCAGAATAAGTGGACGCACGGATGAATCATCTGTACAGAAACATATTGCTGCTCATCCTTGTATCAGTGTCTTTTGCCCCGATGCGTGCAGAAGACGCTGATTCTGTTGCGGTTGACACCATCCCCAAGTTCCTCTACTCCATCGGCGGCTCAGGCGGCATGAACCACCTGCTCAACATCAAGATGCGTGGCGAAAAACTGGTGAAGCGAGGGTGGGGCGCCAACTATTCCCTCTTCATGAACTCGCAGGCGAATCCGCTCGACTCCGCCATCAGCGTCTATGACCGTGTGTTCGGATTCCCCATGCTGGAGGCAGGTGTACAATTGCTCGACTACAGCCATGCACGGATGCACACTGAGGACACGCCCTATATGTCGCGTCTGGGCTATGTGTGGGCAGCCTACATCGGTTTCCGCCGCGACATCTACCGCAACCGCAAGTGGTCCTTCGGCTATGGGCTGGAAAACGGGCTCTCCTACTGCTCCCGACCCTACAACCCCGTGGGCAACGGCGACAACGACCTGATTGGCCAGCACCTCTCGCTCTACTTCGGCTTCGGCGTCTTTGGCAGTTATCGGGTCACGCCCCAGACGGAACTGAGCCTGGGATTTGAGTACAAGCACAACTCGAACAGCGCCACCGACCGACCCAACAAGGGCTCCAATGCCTACGGGCTGACGCTCCGTGCCCGCTGCGACCTCAACCGTCCGGAGGAAGACAAGGGTCTGACCTATCGGCAGCGGCTGGCTCAACTGGAGAAGTTCCGCAAAGGACGCTACGACACCTACCTCTATCTGGACATCGACGCGACGGTGGGATTCCGCACGCTGTATGAGGAATGGCTCTTGCACCGCGACTACCTGACCACCGAGGAGCGAATTGCCGACAACAACAAACTGGGGCTCCACACCGTGTGGAGCACGGGGCTCACGCCGATGGTGCGATACAACCAGGTTCATGCCTCGGGCTTGGGGCTGGAATACTCCTTCGGCGGCTATGTGAACCGAGTCGCGATGGTTGAGAAGCAGTGCGGGGTGGAGAAGAACTACCGCCACAGCAAGCACACGCTCTACATCTCCGCCCATCACGAAGTCTATTACAAGCAACTCTCCCTCGCCATGTCGGTGGGCACCTACCTGTTCCGTCAGCACGGCTGGGTGGGCGATTTCTACGAACCCCCACTGGTCGAGACCGTCGGTCTCCGCTACTATCCCAAGTTCTTCAAGCCCTTCTACCTCGGCTACAACGTAAAAGCCAATCTCGGCAAGGCATACGCCCTCGAACTGAAAGTCGGTATGCACGCCGGCCATTGGCGGCTGAAGAAGAAAGATCGGAAGGAATAAGGGTCGAATTTGGAATGCCCGCCGAAAGAAGCGGAAGAGATGAATCCCTCATTTGGTCACTTTTCCGCATCAAACTCTAAGTTTTCTCGCAAAAATCATAAATATTGCAGATTCTTGCTCATTTCTTGCGATAGTCTGCAATAATTTTTCTCCGTGTGGTGATAAATGTCTCAAAGAATGTTAATTTTATCGAGAATACAGCG
>CALAVF010000136.1 GCA_937892315.1 uncultured Prevotellaceae bacterium
AGAACATGTACGACGTGTTCTCCATCATCAGCGTGAAGTCCGTCAAGGCTGGAGAATAAACGGCACCACCAGCACATGGACCAAAGATACCAGAAATCTGAGGAATCACACCCGATGCCATGATGTTGCGTTGGAAAATCTCTGCATAGCCAGCCAAGGCGTTGATACCCTCTTGGATACGAGCACCACCAGAGTCGTTGATACCGATGACTGGAGCACCCACCTTCATCGCCATGTCCATAATCTTGCAGATTTTCTGGCTCATGGTCTCAGAGAGAGAACCTGCATTCACCGTGAAATCTTGGGCAAAAATAAAGACGAGGCGACCACCGATTGTACCAGAACCAGTGACGACACCATCGCCCAGATATTGCTTCTTCTCCATGCCGAAGTTCGTGCAACGGTGGAGTTTAAACATGTCATACTCTTCAAAACTGCCTTCATCAAGGAGCATTGAAATACGCTCACGAGCGGTAAACTTACCCTTTGCGTGCTGCTTGTCGATAGCCTTCTCGCCACCGCCAAGACGAGCCTTCTGGCGGAGTTCTATCAACTCTTGGATTCTTTCTGTCTGCTTGCTCATATTCCTATTTATTCTGTGGTTCACAAAGTTCTGTTAAGATGCCAGCGGTTGACTTGGGGTGCAAGAAAGCGATGCTCATCTGCTCTGCACCGAGGCGTGGAGTCTTGTCAATAAGACGGATTCCCTTGCCTTCTGCCTCAACGAGAGCCTCAGCCACACCGTCCTCAACGGCGAATGCCACATGGTGAACACCCTTGCCGCCTTTTTCGAGCCACTTAGCCACGGCACTCTCTGGAGATGTCGGCTCCAACAACTCTAATTTCACTTCGCCAACTTTCAAGAAAGCAGTCTTCACTTTCTGGTCAGCCACTTCTTCGATAGCGTAACACTTGAGACCAAGCACGTTCTCGAAGTAAGGGAGCACTGCGTCAATGCTCTCCACACCTATTCCAAGGTGGTCGATTCTTGAAATTTTCATAATGTTTCTTTTGCTTAGGTTATTTGTTTGATATGATGTTAATGATTTAGAAACTTCTCTCTTCCTTTCCATGACACACATCCATATACACCCCCTCGTTTTCATCTTTTTCATCTTTTCATCCCTTCATCCACGCACGGCCAGCCACAGCACAGCCGTGACTTTCACGTCTGTCACAAAAACATACAAATTTAACGTTTTTATCCGATACAATAAAAACAAAAAGAGAAAAACTTCACAAATAGTCCTTAAATATTGATATTACCCTTAAAATAAGCCTCGATTTCAGCAGTCAACAAAGCATAATCTTTGTCATAATCCTTAATGATATAGCCATGCTCCAACAGCGTCACACGAGTACAAATATCTATCGTGTGCGTCAAGTTGTGCGACGACACGATGATGGTCGCACCCCTCCCCTTGCTGTACGTCTCAAGCAGATACTTCATCGCCAACTGCGACGTCGGGTCGAGAAAGTTAAACGGCTCGTCTAAAATCAGTAACTGCGGATAGTGCAGCATCGCACCGATGATGCCCACCTTCTGCTTGTTGCCCATCGATAAGTTCCTGATGAGCGTCTTCTGTCCAAGCACCTCCCCATTCATGAAACTGTCAAACTGCAACAGTCGGTCTGCCAGCACCTCGTCCGAGATGTTTGAAATCTTGGCGATAAACCGAAAATACTCCTCTGGAGTCAGATAATCTATCAAGAACCCCGAGTCCACAAAGGCACCCGTCCATGCCTTCCAATCCTCGCTCTTCGCCGTGTCACACGACACCGCCATGCCATCCACCACACCGTCCACCGTCACGCACCCCGTGTCGGCATGGAGCAAGTCCAATATAGTGCGGAACAGCGTCGTCTTGCCCGCACCGTTATTCCCCACAAGACCAATGATTTCACCGCTGTGGATGGAATACCGAGCGATGTTCAGCACTTGTTTTTCTCCGAATGATTTGGTTAGGTTTTCGATTGTTACATTCATGTCTTCCTTCTCTTGCAAAAGTGCATTTTATCTTGAATTTCTAAATCCGTCCATGTTCCGATACCGCCGTTCCATAAAGCGGTTATAAATGTTCCGCAGCCACCACGGATGCAGCACCGTGCCCGTCACCCCCACCGAAATCATCACGATGGCAGCCACTTTGCTCCCCAGCACATTCACCAACCCATACATCACCAGCATCGGAAGAAACAGCGCCGCCGCCGACATCAGCATCTGCACCTTCGTGTCCCTGCCCGCCTTCGTCAGTTTCTCGTTCAGATGAATGGTCGTGTCATTATACACCGCCAACTGAAAGATAAACGGAAACACCACACCCGACGTGAAGAACAGACAGCCCAACGCCGACAGCCACGTGATTTTCCCTTCCAATATCGGCATCAGCGAGAACAAGAACGGCACCACCATCATCAGACACTGAAAGTAATACTTCGCCTTCAGCAGACTCAGCACCGTTTCCTTCCTCACCATCAGTCCATCCATATAGTTCCCTTCCGCACACATAATCGTCGTCAGCGTCATCACTCCCAAACACGTAAAGCAATACACGCACACGAAAATCTGCATGAAAGGCATATCCTCATAAACATCTGAAAACGAGAACAGTCCGCACAGCATCAACATGCACAACGCCCCCGTGATGAACTGCTTCCTCACCACCAGATTCCTCACCGTCGATTTCAGTTCCAACTTCATATACTCGCCTATCACCCCAAATCTATCCAGAAACGTCATGTTGTTCGTCTTCACTTGCCTCACCTCCTCCGTCTTGGCAATTTCCACATAGATAGCCGTCTTCTGATAATGGTAGTTCAACGTGAACAGCGGCAGAATCAACACGACCACCACCGCCCAACTCAGCGGATTCCATTCACAGAAGCCCCTCATCAGATAGGCCGTCCCGTCGAACAGCCACGTGTTTTTCTCGTCATAGAAAATGCCGAAATACACCAGTGTCGCAAAGGTCAGCAGCGGCACCGCAAGCCGCTTCAACAACACGCCGGAATACCTGGTCAACATGCAGGTCGCGCTGAAGCTCAGGCAGATCCTGCTCGACCGCGGCTATACCGTGATCATGACAAGAACGGGCAATAAGGTCAATATCAGTAATATCGAACGGGCAGAGATCGCAAATAACGCGAATGCTGACGCCTTCGTGCGCATCCACTGCAACGGTTCGGATAATGCCTCGGTGCACGGCATCGGGATCTATTATCAGACGCCGATCCCTTTGGTCTACCTGACAGCGACGGCTGC
>CALAVF010000137.1 GCA_937892315.1 uncultured Prevotellaceae bacterium
ACTATACCCACTTCACCTCGCCCATCCGCCGCTATCCCGACCTGATGGTACATCGGTTGCTTACTCGCTACGAGCAGGGTTCTGCATCTGCCAGCCAGAAGAAGTACGAGAACCTGTGTGACCACTCTTCACAGATGGAACAACTTGCTGCCACAGCCGAACGTGCCAGCATCAAGTACAAGCAGGTTGAATTCATGGCAGACAAGATAGGTGAGGAATATGATGCCCACATCAGCGGTGTGACCGAATTTGGCATCTATGCTGAAATTGACGAAAACCATTGCGAGGGCTTCATTGCCGTTCGCTATTTAGGCGACGAAGCCTTTGACTTCGATGACAAGAACTTCTGTCTCATCGGTCGTCAAACCCGTCATGTTTTCTCTCTTGGCGATGCCGTCCGCATCCGAGTGGCACAAGCCAACCTCTATCGCAAGCAACTCGACTACGAACTGGTCAGAAAACTCGCTACCGAAGACGAACCCCTCCACACCACTTTCTACCAACCTTTCATCGGCAAAGAACAAAAGAAAGGTGCCAAGCACACAGGCAAGGCACCTAAGGTTTCTTCAAGAGGGAAACAGAAAACGAGGAAACGGAAATAGCGATGTTCGGCGGTGGAGGCAATTGCCTCGTTTCATTTCGGTCATGCCGTTGCGGAGGGTCTGGCGGAGGGTGACGGGGATGGTGGCTGCGGAGGATGAGGTGCCGAGGGCGGTGAAGAAGGCGGGCTGCATGGTGACGAAGAGCAGGATGGGGTTGCGTCGGGTGATGATGCCTGCCACGGTGTATTGCAACATGAGCAGGATAGCAATGAGGATGCGGAGGAGAAGAGGAAGTTTCATGTGGGGTTAGAACTTGAAATCGACAGCAAAGCGGATGCCGTTCTTGTGGAGTTTTCCGCCTTCGAGGTCGGGCAAGTCGGTGTAGTTGAGGCGACGCACGTATTGGATAGTGAGTATCTTAAAGATGTTGCTGATGCCGACGGAAAGTTCCATGTAGGGGGTATCACCCATGACAAAGGAGGTCTGCTCGCCGTCGCGGGTGGGGAATCGCATGAGGCTGTTGTCTTCGGGATGGAGGAATGGATTGTTCTTGTCGGACAACTTGCCGTAGAGCATCTTGAAACCGACGTACTCACGCAGTTTGAGTTTCTTCAGGAGAGGAATGCGGTTGAGGATTTTTCCGTCGAAACTCCAGTTGACGAGCAGGGATACGTAGCGGTCGTTGAGGAACTCCATGTTGCGGAGCATGTTGAACGACCAACTGTCGAACTGCACGAAATAGGATAGGTTGGACTGAGGGGTGAAGAGCATGGGGAAGGGAACTTTGTTCCACTGCACACCACCCTTCAGGTAGGCCTCGATGCTGCCGCAGGCTCCTGGCAGCCACACTTTCTTGAAAACGGTGGCTTCGGTCATGTTGTAGTTGTACTGACCGCCCAGAGGACCGTCCATGCCGAGGGTGTGCTCCAACGTGAAGATGGGAGCATCGTTGTTGATGGGCAGTCGTTGCTGCTTGCTGTTGATGAAGGTCTCGCGGGGTGCATAGCGGAAACCCAATTTCACGTCGGTGGTCTTGATGTGAGGGATGAGGCTCTGGTCGGCATTCCGCATGTAGATGAGTTTACCTGTGGGGGTGAGTTTGGAGTTGTCGAGTGCCACCGACCAGGTGATGAAGTTGTTGGTCTCGTACTGATACTTGAGGTTGAAGTCGTTGACGTACATCATCTGGTCCACCTTGCTGGTCTTGAACGAACTATAGACGTTGTCCTTGGTGGTGTTGGAGAATTTGTCCACGGGCGACATGTCGTCGTACATGTAACTGGCGGTGATGGAGCGGCGTGGGAACTCGTGTGCCATGTACTTCTTCTTGTTGAAAGAGTACTCTGCCTCTATCTTATACTTGGCTTTCTCGTCTTTTGTTCCGTAGGCTCCATAGCCTCGCAGGAAGAGATGGGGCGAGAGGTTGCCTGTGGTCTGAAGGCTTGCCTGATAACGCCAGCCGTCGATGTCGTTGTGGGAGACGATGGCATTGAGAGGGATGAAGTCAATCTTGTTGGGTTTCGGTGTCAGTTCCACAGAGTTCTCAACCACTGCCGTGAGGAGGAACTTCCAGAAGCCGCCAAGGTCTTCGTTAATCATGTCCACCGACTTGCCGAGGTTGCTCTCCGTGTTGGTCAACTGGATTGGGCGGATAGAAGCCCAGTAGGTAGAGTCTTTGAAGTCGGCATCGGCTTTCACGTAGTCGATGCTGGGGGACTTGAAGGCTTTCTTGTCGGTGATGGGGTCGAAGCGGTAGTTGCTGTACTGGGAGTAGCGTTGACTCTGGAACTTGATGGCTCCGTAGAGTCCGCTCAGTTCCACCACCATGTCATCTACCTTCATCACACGTTCGCCTGTGGGCAGGGTCATAAACTCCTGAATGACCAGCAGGTTCTCCACAAAGTTCACACCCGAGTTGTTGGGGATGTTAAGCACGGCTTTTTTCACTTGGTTGAGGTTGTCGTCCGTGATGAAGAGGTGCCCGGCAAAACCAAAGTCTTGTGTGTTGTTGGGCAGGAAGACCACGTCGATGCAACGTTCGTCGTCCACCATGATGGTGTCTTGTATGTAATAATGGTAGAAGCCGATGGCTTCCGAGGTGGAGATTGGGCTGATGAAGGGGTGTTGCAAGAGGCGAATGTTGTCCTTGTAGATGTCCACGTCGGTGAAGATGTCCTTCACGTAGGTGGTGAGCATGTCGCCAGACGAGAGCATGGATTGGAAGCCGTCGCTGCGTCGGGCATTGATGGTGGTCTTCACTGTTTTGGGGCTCTTGCGGTAGTTCTCTTCCGAGGAGGTCTCGTTCACCATGATGGGGATAATCAGTTTACCTGTCTCGGGACAGACTTCTGCCAATGAACTCTTCTCCACGTCGTTGTAGGAGAAGGTCTGCTTTTCGTACTTGTCGAAGTGGTAGAAATCCTTTTCCTTGATGTCGCTCAGTTTCTTGTTGGCGATGACTTTCCGCATGAGGTCAACGGCGGGATTGTTCTTGCGTGAGTAGTGAATTTTCGATTTTTTCACCACCACTTCGCCCAGCAGGATGTCGTCGGAATAGAGTTTGATGGTGCTGTGAATCTCTTGCTGTGCATGGTTGACAGTGACGGTCACAGGCTTGTAACCCAGGTAGGTCACCTCGAATTTGTTGTAGTTGTTCAAGATAGGCAGCACAAATTTGCCGTCCAAATCGGTGGAACGACCTTCGGATGTGCCGATGTATTTTATCGCTGCATACGGGATGGGGTCGCCTGTGCTGGCATCAATGACGGTGCCGTAAAACTGAGCATTCACACCTATGGTAAGGCATAAAAACAAAAAGAAAAGGGAGATTCTATGCATAAAATAATTTATGATTAATTCATGGTTAATTCGTGGAAATTCATGTTAAAATAGAAACATAAATTATCATGAATTAACCATGAATTATTCATGAATTTTATATATCATTTGTTTTTTAGTCTTCAATCAGACAGTTGCCCGTCATTTCCTTCGGCTGTTCCAGTCCCATGATGTGGAGGATGGAAGGAGCGACGTCTGCCAGCACACCGTCTTTCACCTGGGCGTTCTTATTCTCGGTCACGTAGATGAACGGAACGGGGTTGAGCGAGTGTGCCGTGTTGGGTGTGCCGTCTGGGTTGAGGGCGTTGTCGGCGTTGCCGTGGTCGGCGATGATGATGGTCTCATAGTCTTGTGCCTTGGCAGCCTCCACCACTTCGTTCACACACTGGTCAACCGCCACTACAGCCTTTTCGATGGCAGGATAAACGCCGGTGTGACCCACCATGTCGCCATTGGCGAAGTTCACCACAATCCAGTCATATTTGTTCTCCTTGATGGCAGCCACGAGTTTGTCCTTTACTTCAAAAGCGGACATCTCAGGCTTCAGGTCGTAAGTAGCCACCTTAGGCGAGTTCACGAGGATGCGGTCTTCGCCAGCGTAGGGTTCTTCACGACCACCGTTGAAGAAGAAGGTAACGTGCGCATATTTCTGCGTTTCAGCAATGCGCAACTGGGTCATACCCTTGTCGGAAATATATTCGCCAAAGGTGTTTGTCAGCGCCTCGGGGCCGAAAGCGACCTCAACGTTCGGCATTTCTGCGTCGTACTGAGTCATACATACGTAGTAAAGCGGGAAGAAGCCGTTTCTTCTCTCAAAGCCCTTAAAATCAGCGTCAACAAAGGTGCGGGTGATTTCCCTTGCACGGTCGGGGCGGAAGTTAAAGAAAATAACGGAATCGTTTGGCTTAACTGTTGCAAGCGGCTTTCCGTTTTCATCCGTAATAACTGTCGGGATAACAAATTCATCCGTAACATCGGCGTCATATGAAGCCTGCATTGCTTCAACCGGGTCAGTACCCTTGTTGCCTTCGCCCAAAACAAGTGCATCATAAGCTTTCTGCACTCTGTCCCAGTTATTATCTCTGTCCATTGCATAATATCTGCCGCAGAGAGTTGCAACCTTACCGACACCAATTTCCTTTGTCTTTGCAACCAATTCTTCAAGGTATCCCTTACCTGAAGCAGGAGGTGTATCTCTTCCGTCAAAGAAAGGATGAAGGAACAACCTGTCAAAGTTTTCCTTCTTGCAAAGCTCAAGGAGATCGGAAGAGCGTCGTGTAGGGAAAGAGTGTAGATCTCGGTGGTCG
>CALAVF010000138.1 GCA_937892315.1 uncultured Prevotellaceae bacterium
GCAGCGGGAATCTCGACGATGCTCAGTCATACTTCCGTCAGGCACTGAGCCTCAGCCCCAACGCACCAGAGCCCAATGTGAACCTGGGCATGATTGCCATTCAGAACAGCCAGTTCCAAGATGCGGAGATGTACATTGCCAAGGGTGTCGGTGCCAGCAACTTCGACGAGGCATTGGGTCATCTCTATGTGGCTCAAGGGAAGTACAATCAGGCATCGGCTAAGTTTGCAAAGTCTGCCAACAACAGTGCCGCCCTGTCCAACATCTTGTCACAGGACTATTCTGACGCACTCCAGACACTGAACAAAATCAAGAATCCTGATGCCACGACCTACTACCTGCGTGCCATCTTGGCGGCTCGCATGGAGGACAAGTCGGAAGTGAAGGACAATCTCGCCAAGGCAATCGCCCTCGACCCTTCTTTGGCAAAGAAGGCTGCCAACGATGCCGAGTTTTCTGACTACAACAAGTAACCCTCCCGCCCCCAAAAACTCAAAAACTTAAAAACTTACGAACTCCAAAACTCACACCCCGTGAAACGTCCTCTACACATATTATATATATTAGGGCTGATACTCTCGGTGGCATCCTGTGGTCCCGAAGGTAATTCTTTCCGCATCAAAGGTAGTTTCCGCGATATGGAAGGGGGAGAACTTTACATCTACAATCTCTCGGACGATTACTCGCGACTCGACACCTTGAAGATACAAGAGGGTAAGTTCCTCTATCGAGGGTTGACAGAAGAGGTGGTTCCTTTCATTTTGGTCTTTCCGAACGGCATGGAGCAGGTGATTTTTGCAGGACCAGGCAACGATTTGCGGTATGAGGCGACGGCAAACGACCTGAGGAACTATGTGGTGAACGGCAGCGAAGAAAACAAGTTGATGAACCAGTTTCGTCAGGAAACTTACACATTCCGTCCTTCGAGAGTGGCTGAAACGGCTCGTACCTACATCAAGATGCACCCCGATTCGCCGGTCGCCATCTACCTCTTTGACCGTTATTATGTGCAGGACGAGGAGATCAGCACAAAGGAACTGGCAGACCTGCTGACTCCGTTGAAGAAAGCCTTTCCCCACAGTCATTACCTGCTGGATATTAACACCAAGATGAAAGCCCTGCAACGCATTCAGGTAGGCAAGAAACTGCCTGATGTCACCCTCACCCAGAAAGACAAGAAAACCAAGAAATTGTGGGCAAGTGAACGGGACTACAACCTGATTACCTTTTGGGCAACATGGATGCCCAATGGTTTCGATTATCTGTGGAAGTTGCGGAAAAGCAACGATGCCTACAAGGATGACGGACGGTTGCGGATGGTGGCAATCTCCCTCGACATCGAACGTTATCGCTGGGAAGATGCTATCCGTCCCGACTCTACCAACCACATCGAACATTATTGCGACGGATTGAGTTTCGAGTCGAAAATGGCAAAGACCCTCGGAGTTGACAACCTGCCCAGTTACATACTCACCGACAAGGAACATAAAATCTTGGAAAAAGGGACAGACCTTGGAGAGTTGGCTGGAACGCTCAAGAAATACTTGGACAAGTCCTCAATACCTGAAAAAGAGAAATAGATGCTTTCAAAAGTTCATAGTGCCACACTGCAAGGCCTCAATGCGATAGCCATCACGGTTGAGGTAGATAACTATGATGCGGGGCAAGTGCCTCGGTTTAACGTCGTGGGGTTGCCCGATAGTGCTGTGAAGGAAAGCCAAGACCGTGTGCAGTCGGCACTTCGGGTCAATGGTTACAAGGCTCCTTTCAAGTCCATCATTGTCAATCTTGCTCCTGCCGATGTGCGGAAAGAGGGGACGGGATTCGACTTGCCGATGGCGATAGGCGTCTTGCTGTCTTACGAGTTCCTGCAAGTGGACCATATCGAGCGATATATGTTTGTGGGCGAATTGGGACTTGACGGGAGCGTGCTGCCCGTGAAGGGCATCCTGCCCATCTCCATCAAGGCACGCGAACTGGGCTACGAAGGACTTTTTGTGCCAGCCGAAAATGCCCGGGAAGCAGCCGTCGTGAACAAACTCAAAGTGTATGGCATCACGCATCTGAATGATGTGATTGACTTTTTCAATGGCAATCGGCAAATCGAGCCCACCGTGGTGAACACCCGTGAAGAGTTCTATTCGCAGATGTTCACGTTTGATTTCGACTTCGATGAGGTGAAAGGTCAGGAGAACGTGAAACGTGCCTTCGAGGTGGCAGCGGCAGGCGGTCACAACATCGTTCTGGTCGGTTCCCCAGGGTGTGGCAAGTCGATGATGGCAAAACGTCTGCCTTCCATCTTGCCGCCACTCTCTCTCAGCGAGAGCCTTGAGACCACACAGATACATTCCATTGCAGGAAAACTGAAGAAAGACGCTTCCCTCATCAGCCAACGCCCTTTCCGTGCACCTCACCACACGGTATCTGACGTTGCCCTTGTGGGTGGTGGCAACACCTTCATGCCCGGGGAAATCTGTCTCGCCCACAATGGAGTCCTCTTTCTCGACGAACTGCCCGAGTTCAACCGCTCCGTCCTCGAAACCCTCCGCCAGCCTCTCGAAGACCGTGTCATCACCATCTCGCGTGCTCGCTACAACTTCACCCTTCCATGCTCCTTCATGCTGGTTGCGTCCATGAATCCCTGTCCTTGTGGCTACCATCACCATCCCACTCGGAAATGCGTCTGTACCCCTGCCCAGATTCAGCGATACATGAACAAAATCTCAGGTCCCCTCATGGACCGTATAGACATTCAGGTAGAGGTTGAGAGTGTGCCTTTCGAGGACATCTCCAAGGCACCCAAGGGCGAACCCTCTTCCGCCATCAGAGAACGAGTGCTCAAGGCTCGCCAGATTCAGGCGGAACGCTACAGTTCCCTCCCTAAACAGGGAGGGTTGGGGAGAGTCCACTGCAATGCCCAAATGACCACCTCCCTCCTCCAGAAATATGTCCAACTCGACGATGCCGCCCTCAACCTTCTTCGCACAGCCATGAAGAAGTTCAACCTCTCTGCCCGTGCCTACGACCGCATCCTCAAGGTCTCTCGCACCATTGCCGACCTCGAAGGCTCAGAGCGAGTGCTGAGCCACCACATTGCCGAAGCCATCGGCTATCGCAACCTTGATCGTGACAATTGGATGGAAGAGTGAAACCTAAAAGGATATTTTATGTCATTTTTTACCCCCCCCCTATTTACTTTTTTCACATTTTGTGCTCATTTTTCTTTGTTTATTATCTCTTTTTCTGTATATTTGCCCCGAATTGTGAAGATTTGTGATAAAT
The DNA here is from genome assembly GCA_937892315.1 of uncultured Prevotellaceae bacterium. The sequence continues at coordinate 3,283 of CALAVF010000138.1, forward strand.
AAGCACATCTTATGGTGCAGATTCGGGAAAAGACGATAGTGACAGTTCTACTGCTTCTGGTTGCCGTGGCGACGAGCCACGCACAGAGTGCCGACATCATCAGTGGTGACACGCTGAGGAGAACGGTGCCTGTGTCTGGAAAATCCGATCAGAGCCCATGGGGAGCACCCCCCAACTATCGTCATTCTTCCCTTTCCGTCAGGACAAATCTTCTTTTTGATGTCCTCCTCTCCCCCAACATCGGTGTGGAATGGTCTTTTACTCCGCAATGGTCGTTGGTGGGTGACTACACATGGGGAGATCTCTCGTACAAAGGGGGTGACCGTCGGTATGCCGTATCGGAAGGGAGTCTTGAAGTGCGGCATTATTTGTCCGACGCTCCTCGTGCTTCTTTTTATTGGGGTGTTTATGCGCTTGTGGGCGAGTTCAACTATAAACTCTCCGACACAGGCCGGCAAGGCAATCATGTGGGTCTTGGATTCTCCGGAGGGTATCAGTTTACCATCGCTCGCCGGCTTCAACTCGACCTCGGCGCTGCTTTAGGTTACCTGCATGTAGGCAACGGCAAACGTTACTGGCATCGAGAAGATGTAAATCTGCAGTTTTGGCGTGAAGACTTCAGCAGAGACACTTTCATGCCGCTCTCTTTGCGAGCCACCCTCGTCTGGAATCTGCTTCCACTGAAGAAAGGAGGTCGCCTATGAACAAGAGAAACATTTTCCTTGCCCTTTCCGTCCTGTTGCTTGCTGCGTGTGTGAAGGATGACCTGTGGCAAGAGCACTATCAGAAAGCCTATCTGGCAGGTGAAGACATCGGTGTTTCAGCCGACAGCATTGCGACGGTGGCGAGGGAGACCCGTGCGGCAGAGAGTGACGGGTGGATGGTTCCCATGCCGGGATACCTGACCGTGGTGAGCAGCCATTATTTTTCCAGCGATCACGGTGATTACATTTTCCGGCAGCGTTCAGGGGTGGAAGCGATGCATAATGTCCACGCGAACGTCAAGGTGGTAGAAGGTGATCCTGCCGACATTCAGTCTCTCGTTTGTACGATAGACGGACTTGCTTCGCGTTATGACATCCCTCAGGCACGTTTGCTGGGGCCTTCTGCGGCTACGCGTAACACCGTCACGATGGCAGGCACAGAGGGTCATGCCAATTATCGGCTTTTGGGAGCCATCGCTGAGCAGCAAATGCTTACGCTTCATCTTCTCACCACAGGCGGACAAGAGTATGAGGTGGAAATGGATGCCTCCCTTGTGATGAAGACACTCAGTCCTACTCCTTTTGAGGTTGCGGAAGAGAGCAGCACCTTCACCAACTTAGAGACAGGCATCAGTTCGGAGGTGCAGGTGCAGATCGAAACCTCCATCAATGTGAATGTCAATATCGACATCGAGATACACCTCCCGGACCCCAATCATCCGGAGGCAACTTTTACCGCAGCCATTACGAATTGGGCAGTCAACGAAGAAGACATCAACGTCTATTGACCCAGATGGCGGCAAAATACAACTCAATCTTTTATCAGAATCGAAGAATCTAACCATAATTAAAAAATTGTCAACAATGAAAAAATTAATGTTTTTAGCCATGTCTGCAATTCTTTTTGCAGCATGTAGCGGTGAGGATGGCGACTCATCACCGGATGGCAACGGGACCAATGGGAACGTTGATAGCAAAGGGCGTGTGGCACTGCAAGTGACAGGCGGTGTGGAGGCTACTTCGTCATTGAGTACACGTGTAAATAATAGTGCATGGGAAACGGATGATAAGATAGGAGTTTATGCTTGTACACACGAAGATACACCTACACCATATAGTGCTATCGATGGTGGTAGCAATGTATGTTTTTCTATTACATCAGAAAACGCAGGCGAGACTAAAAGTGAGGATAGTTACACATATAAATCATTCACAGGGACAACTTCCATTTATTTGCCCACCAATGGTGCTGCTATTGATGTGTATGCCTATTATCCATATACAGCGGGTGTTACGCCATCAGGACATGAGATTAGTGTGGCTACACAAACCTCACAGAAAGAGATTGATTGGATGACTACAGGAAAGACAGAAAATGCCACATCCAGTTCTAATACGCCCATTACTAAGTCGCATCCTTCATGTGAGTTGCTTTTCAAACATTGTCTCTGCAAAGTACAATTTAACCTTGTTCATGATGACGGTTTGTCAGCAGATGAGGTTACGACAAATCCTTCTGTCTCGATTTCAGAGTTGCCAACGACTGCTAACTTAAACCTTTATACAGGAGCAATCAGTAATCAGGGAGGAACGGATAGCGCCATCATTCCTGTTAAGATGAGTACAGCGGAGAGTAACTATGACGTTTCTTTTGAAGCAATCATCTTGCCTTATCAAACGACCACAAATCATACTGTAACTTTGATTCTCAATTCGCATACATACACGTTTAATATTGACAATAGCAAGCCATTCGTTGCTGGCCATAAATATACATACAACGTGACGGTGAAACCTACAGGCTTGTCTGTTACTGCTGCTATCACTCCATGGACTGAAGAG
>CALAVF010000139.1 GCA_937892315.1 uncultured Prevotellaceae bacterium
AAGGAGTTGCACTTTCTCCGCTGTGCGGTTGTCCATCTGCGTGCTGGCATGAAGTGGAATGGGAGGAAGTCTCAGCGACAGCAGCCGCAAGTCTTGTACAATCAGGGCATCGACTTTCACTTCATAGAGTCGCCAAATGAGCCTTTCCACCTCTTCCATCTCATCCTCGAAGATGACCGTGTTCACCGTCACATACACCTTCGCCTTGTACAGATGGGCACACCCCACCAGCCGCTCGATGTCCTCCACGCTGTTCCCAGCCGCTGCACGGGCACCAAACGCTGTGGCACCTATATAAACAGCATCAGCACCGTGGCGAATTGCCTCGATGCCAATGTCAGCGGTCTTTGCAGGAGCGAGAAGTTCGATGGGGGTCATTCCTTGATGTCGTCGATGTTGAACGGTGTTTCTTGATATACGTAATAATTCAACCAGTTGGTGTAGAGCAGGTTGGCTGCCGCTCGCCACCTCACAATCGGGTGCTCCGTCGCATCATCGTTCGGATAGTAGTTCTGCGGCAAGTTAATCGGCTTATTCTTCGCCAAGTCACGTTTATACTCGCCATCCAGTGTCAGGGGCGAATACTCCAAGTGGCAGGTGATGAAGAATTCCCTCCCGTTTCTTGCCTCCACGATGGTCACGCCTGCCTCTTTGCTGTCGGCGATGATGTGCAGTCCCGGCACCTTCTCAATGTCTTTGCGATACACCTCGCAGTGGCGGCTATGAGGGGCATAGAAGACATCGTCGAAACCTCGGAAGATGGGCAGTTCGGGAGCCAGCATCCGATGCTCGAACACACCAAAAATCTTGCTGGTCGTGTTGTACTTCGGCACACCATAGAAGTGGTACAAGCCAGCAAATGCCGCCCAGCACACATAGATGGTGCTCGTCACGTGGCTGTGTGCCCAGTTGAACACCTCCTGCAGTTCCTCCCAGTAGGTCACCTCCTCATAACTGATGAACTCCAGCGGGGCACCCGTCACGATGAGCCCGTCGTACTTCTCCTTCTTCATTTCCTCGAAGTTGCGGTAGAACGCCAGCATGTGCTCAATGGGCGTGTTCTTGCTCGTGTGCGATTTAATCTTCATGAACTCCACCTTGATTTGCAGAGCCGAGTTCGACAAGATGCGGATGAAGTCCGTCTCTGTCGTTATCTTCAGCGGCATCAGATTGAGCACAGCCAATCGGAGCGGACGAATCTGCTGACTGTCTGCCCGCTTATAGCCCATCGTGAAGATGTTCTCCTGCTTCAGTTCATCAATGGCAGGGAGTTGGTCGGGTAAGATGAGTGGCATAAATGTCTAATGTAAAGGTAAAAGTGAAAAATGAAAAGTGAAAAATTTGCTACCGCACTTGTGCGGCAACAGGT
>CALAVF010000140.1 GCA_937892315.1 uncultured Prevotellaceae bacterium
GTGGACTGGGTACGATGGGCTATGGTATGCCAGCCGCTATCGGTGCCACCTTTGCTACCGACCGTACGGTGGTATGCTTTATGGGTGATGGTGGTTTCCAGATGAACATCCAGGAGTTGGGTACGATCATGGAGCAGCAGTCGCCTGTGAAGATGATTCTGTTGAATAACAACTATCTGGGTAATGTGCGCCAATGGCAGGATATGTTCTGGATGCGTCGCAAGTCGTTCACCAAGATGATGAATCCTTGTTACGAGCAGATAGCCAAGGGTTATGGTATCGCCTATGAGGCGGTGACCGACCGCAAGAACCTTGCCGTTGCCATCGACAAGATGCTGGCGACGAAGGGTCCGTATATCCTGGAGTGTGCGATTAAGGAGGAAGACAACGTGTTGCCGATGACTCCTCCCGGAGCCAACATCGACGAGATGCTGCTGGAAGTGTGATGCGACAGAAGGTAAGTCAATGTGGCGAATGCACCTCTTGTGGCAAATGCCAACGGATGCTCGAACAGAAGATGCCTCCCCAACAAGAAACAAAAGAAGAAACTCCAACAATGGAACAAGATACAACAAAACTTTATACCTTCCTGATTTATTCAGAGAACGTGCCAGGTCTGCTTTCACAGATTTCGGCGGTCTTCACACGTCGTCAGGTGAACATCGAGTCGCTCAACGTGTGTGCATCCAGCACCCCTGGTGCCCACAAGTACACCGTTACTGCCTACTGCGACGAGCACATGGCACAGATGCTTACCGCCCAGATGGAGAAACGCATCGAAGTGATGCAGGCAAACTACTACACCGACGACGAACTCTTCATCAACGAAACAGCACTCTTCAAGATTAGCACCTCCGTGATGCTCAAGAACCGCGACGTCAGCCGCATGGTGCGTTTCCACGATGCCCGCATTGTCGAGGTGAACAGCACCTATGCTGTGGTCGAGAAAACAGGCATCACCAAAGACATCATCTCGCTCTTTGATGAACTGAAGAAACTTGACTGCGTACTCCAGTTTGTTCGTTCGGGCCGCATCGGCATCACCAAGAGCCGCACAGAACATCTTGACGAGTATCTGGCTGCCCGCGAAGAAAAACGTCATAAGAGACAAAACAACTAAAATCAATAAACCAGCAGGGGAGAGGCATTCCGTGCCGACACACCCCTTGCACAATTAAAACAATTTACAAAAATGGCAAAAATGAATTTTGGTGGCGTTATCGAAGAGGTAATGACACGTGAAGAATTCCCACTCGAAAAGGCTCGTGAGATTCTCAAAGACGAGACCATCGCAGTGATTGGTTATGGTGTTCAGGGTCCTGGTCAGGCTTGCAACCTCCGCGACAACGGTTTCAACGTCATCGTTGGTCAGCGTCAGGGCAAGACTTTCGAGAAGGCAATCAAGGACGGTTGGGTACCAGGCGAGACCCTCTTCTCTATCGAAGAGGCTGCAGAAAAGGGCACCATCGTGATGTGTCTGCTCTCCGATGCAGCAGTCATGTCTGTATGGCCAACCCTCAAGAAGTACCTCACTCCAGGCAAGGCTCTCTACTTCTCTCATGGCTTCGCCATCACTTGGAGCGACCGCACAGGTTGTGTACCTGCCAAGGACATCGACGTCATCATGGTGGCTCCAAAGGGTAGTGGTACTTCACTCCGTA
>CALAVF010000141.1 GCA_937892315.1 uncultured Prevotellaceae bacterium
AGTGTGACTGGAGTTCAGACGTGTGCTCTTCCGATCTGGGCGTTGCAATAGGATTCGAACCTGTCCCGGACAATGAATACGAAGAGTGGGTGGGCCGCCAGGGCAAGAACCGCTACATCCTGACGGTGCTGGGCAGACGGCTCAGGGCACAGCAGATTGGGGCGGTGAGCCAGTTGATTGCCGACCAAGGGCTGAACATCGACGGCATCAAGCGACTCTCAGGACGTGCAAGCATCCAGCACCCCAAGGAGAAGACCCGTGCGTGCATCCAGTTCTCTGTGCGTGGCACGCCAAAGGACAAGGAGGCACTGCACGCCGAATTGCTCAGGATGTCACACGAGTTGGAGATTGACGGCTCGTTCCAGACGGATGACATGTATCGGAGGATGCGGCGCCTGATTTGTTTCGACATGGATTCGACACTCATCCAGACGGAAGTCATCGACGAACTGGCTCGGAAGCACGGGGTGTATGAGCAGGTGGCAGCCATCACCGAAAGGGCAATGAGGGGCGAGATTGACTTCAAGGAGAGTTTCACGGAGCGATGCAAGTTGCTGAAGGGCTTGGACGTGAGCGTGATGCGTGAGATAGCGGAGAACCTGCCGTTCACGGAGGGTGTTGACCGTCTGATGTATGTGCTGAAAAAGTACGGCTACAAGATTGCCATCCTGAGTGGTGGTTTCACGTTCTTTGGCGAATATATCCAGAAGAAGTATGGCATCGATTATGTGTATGCCAACGAACTGGAGATTGACGAGACGGGACACCTGACGGGCAACTATGTGGGCGAGGTGGTGGACGGCCGCCGGAAGGCAGAACTGCTGAAACTGATTGCCCAGGTGGAGAAAGTCGATTTGCAGCAGACGATTGCGGTGGGTGACGGAGCGAACGACCTCCCCATGCTGTCGCAGGCAGGTCTCGGCATTGCTTTCCACGCGAAGCCGCGTGTGGTGGCAAACGCTCAGCAGAGCATCAACACCATCGGCTTGGACGGCGTACTGTACTTCTTGGGATTCAAGGATTCGTACCTGGACGAAAAAGGCAGAGAATAAGAAGGCGTTTTGCCTCTTTTTTTTCTCTTTTGTGTTTTTTCTTCTCTTTTTGTTTCACTTTTTCATATAAAAATTGTACCTTTGTGCCCATCGTGCATACTAACTAAAAACCTTATTCCCCAAAAAATGAAACAAAACTCCCTTTTGATGGCTTTGCTGTTGGCTTCAGTCGCAGCCAATGCACAGACAGGTTCTGACTATATGCAGGCGATGAAGGTCGCCGATACGAACATCACCTTCGACGTGAATGACGAGGGCAAGGCGTTCCGTGTGAAATGGGGCATGGACACGGCTTGGAACTGGGATTTCAACGTGAACCGTGGTGTTGCCCACATTGGCAAGGGCAACTTTGAGACGGGCCGCATCTCGTTTCAACCCACGGCAGAAGTCATTGACAATGGCGACGGCACCTATGAACTGACGGCTGCACAGAAGAGCGCACTGAGAAGCCGCTGCCAAAACATCCTGCTGACAGGATGCAACAAGGTGGCCATCAACAACGACCAAGAGGATGCCCTCAACAAAGATAACGGAAACTACGATAAATACCAGTCGCTCTATCTGAACAAGCCTGAGGCATGGTATAAACTCATCAAGGCAAGTGTGGCATACGCCAAGGAGTGCGGCGTGGACGTAATCAGCATCTCACCCTTCAACGAGCCTGACTATGGCGGCTGGGGACAGGGCACGAAAGCCAGCATGAAGGAGATTTGCCGCCTCATCAAGAACGACCCTTACTTCGACGGCATCCGTTTGTGTGCCGGCAACACGCTCAACTGCGACTATGCACTGGAGTGGTACAACTATTGCCTTGACTATATCGACGAGGGCAACACACACCAGTTGGCAGGTACGTTCGACAACTATGCCAAGTTTTTCCAGAAGGTGAAGGCTGACGGCAAGGTGGCTACGGCCGACGAGTTGCACAATGTGGGCGAGGCGATTGTGGGTGTTGAGTACGGAATGGAAACGGGCATCTGGTGGGCATTCCACGCAAAAGCACGTGGCCAGTTCTGCCTCGACTCGAACGAGGGTGTCCGCATCGGCTATGGCGAGAATCGTTCGGCATGGACAAGCGGTGCCGTGTATCGTAATGAGAAGACGGGCGAGGTGCATGGCTATCTGGGCTCTTCAGAGCGTCAGGCGGTGGCATCTTCGTTTTCGTTCATCAGCAAGGGCAAGGACGTGTTCTTCAATGGCTATGGCCCTACGAGAATGATGGTGTATGACGTGCCAGGCGGGAAAAAAGGCAGTTATCAGAATGGGCAGATTAACGCCGAACGCCTCTTCGACATCACTTGGGGTGAAGATGTGGCACCAGGCGTGATTGACGGCACCTATCAGATTATGAATGCCTACAGCAAGAAGTTGCTCACCTTCCAGGGCACCAGCAATGTGCAAAGTGCCACCCGAAAGACTTCCGGCACCACCCAGCAGTGGAAGGTCTATCCCAGTTACACGACGATGGACATCTCCTACTGGTTTATCGACAACGTAACCACCAGCACCAAGAGAGTAAACCTCAACGTGCTGAACAACAGCCTGAATGCCGGAGCAGGCGTTATCTGCTATGACGCAGGACACTCTGAAAACGAACAATGGTATTTGAAATATGCCAAGGATGGCTATTACTACATCATCAGCGCCCTCTCCAACAAGTACCTCTATTGTGGCGGCACCTCTTCTGGCACCAACGTCAGCCTGCAAGACGCACCCACAGCAGAGACGACTGAAGCGAACCTGAAGAAATACTTGTGGCGTTTCCAACCCACAGACGCCAAGGCAGAGACCAACGCCCCTGCCGCTCCCACAGGGCTGAAAGCCAAGCAGCGTGTAGGGTGCATCGAACTGGAATGGACGGCTCCGACAGATGATGACGTAGCAAGTTACACGATTCTGCGTGGCGTGAAAACGGAGGATGGCAGCACGGATTGGAACACGGTGGGTCGCAACGATACACTCACGACGTTTGTGGACAACACGGTGCTGACGGGCAACACCTATATCTATAAGGTGCAGGCGGTTGATTATGCAGGGAACCGTTCGGAAGCGTCTGAAACGCTGGAGGCAACTCCACAGGAGGAGAAGGCTCTGCTGTGCCAGTTGCAGTTTGACGACGACATGACGGACAAGTCTTTTAATCAATACAACGCCTCTCTGTATGGTTCTTCCACCTTCTCGGGCGTATCTTCGCTGGTGAAGTCGGGCACGAAGAGTTTGAGCATGGACGGCAAGAGTTATGTGATGCTGCCATACGCCGTGGGTGACCAAGACGAGATGACCATCGCCACTTGGATTCGATGGACAAGCGGCGGCAGCAACTGGCAGCGTATTTTCGACTTCGGCAACGGCACTGACCAGTATATGTTCCTCTGCCCCAGCAATGGCAGCGAGATGCGTTTCGTGATGAAGAATGGTGGCGACGAACAGATTCTCTCGAACGGGAAGAAACTGGGTGCCTCCACTTGGCATCACGTGGCTGTGACCATCAAGCCTGTGGGCGACAAGGTGCAGGTGGTTCTGTATCTGGACGGCGAGAACATCGCTGAGACGGACGAGTTCACCATCAAGCCATCGGACATCGCTCCATCGCTCTGCTTCGTGGGACGCTCAATGTTTACGGCAGACCCATTGCTGAGTGCCCGCATCGACGACTTCCGTGTCTATAACTACGCCCTGTCGGCTGAAGAGGTGGCAGGTGTGATGGAAGACAACGGGGAAGTGTCGAAGGACATCAAGGACAGTTATACGGAAGTGGTGAGCACAGGCATCGAGTCGATTCGTCCTGCCAAGAGTGTGGAGGATGGCAAATGGTATGACCTGAGTGGTCGCCGTGCCAATGCGTCTGACAAGGGCATTCTCATCCAGAACGGAAAGAAAATCCTTAAGTAATTGAACATTGACAATTGACAATATGAGAAAGAGAAAGTTTAGTTTGTTGCTGCTGATGGGCTTGTGCCTTGGTGTTCATGCCCAGAAGTATTCGTCATACCTTTTCGCCTTCTTTTCCAACAATTCACCAGAAGGGGAGCAGATTCGCTATGCCATCAGCGACGATGGCTTCAACTACCGTTCGCTCAACGACGGCAAGCCCATAGTGGCATCTGACTCCATCGCCCTGAAAAAGAGCATCCGTGACCCGCACATCATGAGGGCAGAGGACGGCAAGACTTTCTACATGGTGCTGACGGACATGCGTTCGAGCGAGGGATGGCAAAGCAACGACGGGCTGATTCTGATGAAGAGCACAGACCTCATCCACTGGCAACACACGGCGATTGATTTTCCTACCCGATTCCCCAATCTGGAGGGTTTCGACAGGGAGAATCTCCATGCGGTGTGGGCACCACAGACGATTTGGGACCCTGTGGAGAAGAAGTACATGATTTATTACTCGATTGGTCGCCACGACTGGGAATATGAGACAAACGACTGGGAGACGAACAGAAAGACGGGTGAGAAGAAAAAGTTCTTCCAGCCCTACTTCAAGATCTTCTACAGTTATGCCAACGAGGACTTCACGGACATCACGGAACCCAAACTGCTCTTCGACTTTGGCAGGGCAAGCATCGACGGCGACATCGTGTATGACCCCAAGAGGCTGGAATATGTACTCTTCTTCAAGGACGAGGGCAGGAGCGTCATCAACCCTGCTGGCCCTGATGGCGGATGGAAGACGCGGCAAGGGGTGATGAGAGCCACCAGCACATCGCTGACGGGTCCTTACACGGTGGAGTGGAAGCACCTGCAGAAGCCAGGGCAATACCCAGTGGAGGGTTCGAGCGTGTTCCCCCTGATAGGAAGCGACGAATACATCCTCATGTATGACTGCTATGCCAATGGCTATTACCAGTTCTGCAAGGGAGACCTGACGCACTTCGAGTATGTGAAGGACACCCCCACAAAGGGGAATTTCACCCCACGGCATGGCTCTGTCATCCCAATCACCAAGAAAGAACGCAAACGCTTAGAGAAACACTTTGGATATTAACGTCCCTTTAGATACACAAAAACCTTTTTAATACACCTATTTTATTAACTAATTACACTAACTAACATGAAGAAACTACTACTTTTTGCAAGCCTCTTGGTTTCCGCCCTTGCAGCAGATGCACAGGTGACTCCAAAAGTGCAGCCAGAAACGTTGGTTTCGGGCAATCAGTATGTGCTGGTGAACAAGGCACAAACTGCCACGCAGTACACAAGTCGCACGTCATGGGACGGCGCTCTCTATTTCCTTGGAGAGACAGACTCAAATTGGGCAAATTATGCCCTCACCGCTATTGACAATGGTGACGGCACATGGTCTTTCACCCTCAATGGTTCTTCGGAAGAAGCAGAGACACCTTCTGTTTACTACATGGTTCTTCCTGGTGGCTCTGGCAACGTAAATGTTAATTCAACAGACCCGGTCAAGTGGGGTGTTGAAGCCAAAGCAGGTGGTTTTTACAACCTTATTCCTCGCGATGGCAACAACAACTCAGCCATCAATCAGGGTGCTTACACTCCTACAGGAGACGTAAGAATGCACCTCAACGCAGGAGGCCAATACTTCGTTGTCACCTATCCTGGTGACACTTGGTTCCCTGACTGCTATGGTGGCATCACCCAAGTGGATGATGAAGCAACAGGCAATATTCTTTTCTCCGCTGACGACTCTATCTCCTTTAACTGGGGTTTCGTACAGCCACAGAACATCCCTGCCTACTATGCAGACATCCAGTATTCTGCCACTATCAACAACTTCTACGAGCAGTATTGCGACATCGAAGATTATACAGAAGGCTTCCTCACCACCTACAAGGCTGCTGCTGACATCTACAACAGCACGAGCGACCCTGACGCTTTGTTCGAGGCAGGCATTCCTGATATGATTAGTGCAAAAGTGGCTCTCTACAATGAGATTGAGGCTGCCATCGCCTTGAACGAGAATGACGACGCTGTGCTGGCTGCTGCCATCGCTAATGCGAAGGACATCTTCAACAATCAGAGTGATGCAACAGCCGTAGAAAACGCCACACAGACACTGAAACAGGCTGAGGCAAATTACTCTCTTGGCTCTGGCGAAATCACTTCGCTGGGTTCAAACATGTCATTCGAAGACCTCTCTGCACAGGGTGGCAACATGACTACAGGCGTGGCTGGTCCTCCTTCTGGCTGGAATGTTTACATCAACGGCAAGCAGATTGATGGTGCTTCTGGTGCTTCTGCATTCGGCTGGCACGGTGTGAACGACGATGCAGAGGGTGAACCCATGGACGGCAAATATGCATTTGGCGTTTGGGCTGGTTCTGTGCCTTCTTATGAAATCTCCCAAACTATCACAGGTCTGGAGAATGGTACTTATGAAATCTCTGCAGGTCTGATGGCAGGTGCTAACGGTGGAGGTATCCGTCTCACGACTCAACGTCTTTTCGGCAACCTCAACGCTACTTACTTCGCAAGTCAAGATGACTATAATCTCTCTGAACTTGACAACTCCGAGATTTACGCTTTCGCTGGCAATGACGAGGAGGTTCAGACAGACCGCATCATGTACCCTGTCACTGTGAAGGCTTTCGTTTATGACGGCACATTGACCTTCGGTGTCCGTACAGACGGCAACACAGGAGCAGCAGTTGCCGGCACAGGCAACGCTGGTTCTGGCTGGTTCAAGACTGACAACTTCCGCATCAAGACGTTGGGCTACAATGCTGATGACGCTGTGGCTATCTATCAGCACTATGCAGGTCTGCTCGACGAATACAAAGGTCTGCACATGGCTGCTGTGGTGGCAGACGAACTCGAGGCTACCGACCTCGACAAGGTGACTGCTGCCAACACGCAGGAAGAAATCATTCAGGGCTTCCTCGATGCCAGAGAGTTGCTTGTGACAGTTGATGCCTCAGTGAAGGCATACGAGAAACTGGCAGAAGCCATCGACACCCACTTTGCATACATGGATCAGTATCAGTATAAGGCTGGTGTTGATGAGTATTCAGACGTGATTTACGAGGCACAGGATGCCTACGACGAGGGTACGGCTGCCGACGTTGCCGCTGTTGATTCTATCATCGCAGGCCTCAATGCCGCATTGCAGGCTTGCATCCAGTCAGACGACATCGAAGAGGGGCAAGACCTGACGGAGTACATCGCCAATGCTTCATTCGAAGACCTCTCTGCTCAGGGCGGTAACAAATCTGACGGCGTTGCCAACGCTCCTACAGGTTGGGACCTCTATGTAGAGGGCGAGAAAGTGAACTCTGTGGCAGAAGCAGGTGTAGGTGGTTGGTGTGCTATCAACAGCGGTGACAATCTTGACATTGTCAACACTTATGGTGACCCTGTCAGTGTACAATACACAGACGGTGAACACCTCTGGGGTCTCTGGAGTGGTGCCGTTCCTGTTATCGAACTTTCTCAAACCATCGAAGGTCTCCCTGCTGGTACTTACACACTCTCTGCCGACATCGTGGTACAGAACGACTGGGCTGGCTACAACCTTGGTATGCAGCGTCTTTTCGCCAACGATTACGTAACACTCTTTGGTGCTGAAAGCGACTATGTGCAGAACAATGACGAAGAACTCTACAGCACCTTCCCAGAGGATGTGCTCGTCGCTGCTGAAATCGACAAACTCACGGCTGATGCTGATTACAAGCACCTCAACTATGCTGGCAACTACTCTTCTGAGAGTTACGGTGCATCTGGTGCTCCTTACACAACCACCATCACCTTCGGTCTTGCCGAGAAGGGAGCCATCACCCTTGGTTTCCGTTCAAGCCGCATCAGTGCCGTCGATGGACAACTGTCTGGTCAGGCATCTCTTGGTTGGTTCAAACTTGACAACTTCAAACTTACCTTCGAGTCCTTCGATGTTCCTGCTGGTGCAGAAACCACTGCAGAGGCTGTAGGCATCGATACTGTTCAGGTGGCAGAGAAGACTGCTGTTGAGTTCTACTCCATCAATGGTGTTCACTTGGCTGCTCCACAGAAGGGCATCAACATTGTGAAGGCTGGTGGACAGGTAAAGAAAGTGCTCGTGAAATAAAAAGATAGCGTATCTATGATAAAAAACGGAGGCATTTACGTAATGTCTCCGTTTTTTTTTGTACTTTTGCACGCTAACAAACTCATACCCTATCTTTTATGAAGAAACTTACACTCACGCTGTTGGCTGTATTCCTCACCCTCTGCAACATGAAGGCTCAGGAAGACATCGCCACGTTCCGCACCTGGGCAATGACTCCACCGATGGGGTGGAACTCTTGGGATTGCTACTACTCCAGCGTTACGGAGAAGGAGGTGATGCAGAATGCTCACTATCTGGTGGATAACGACCTGATGAAACATGGTTGGGAATATGTGGTGATTGATATCCGCTGGTACTGCAACCACCCTTCGTTGGGTGGCGGCAACTACAATCAGCGAGGCACACAGGACTATGTGCTGGACGAATATGGACGCTACCTGCCCTCCCCTACTCGTTTTCCATCTTGCATGGTGGATGGCGAGAACAAGGGGTTCAAGGCGATTGCCGACAGCCTTCATGCGATGGGCTTGAAGTTCGGCATCCACATTATGCGTGGTGTGCCGAAGTCGGTGGTGGGGTCGAACTATAAGTTGAAGAAAGCGGAAAGTGCGGCTTGGACAGAAGTATATAGCGGCACTACATCTGCCTGCACATGGCTGAAGGACAACCTGACAGTGAAGAACAACAACTACGGACAACTGTACTACAACAGCATCTTCGACCTCTATGCCGAATGGGGCGTGGACTTCGTGAAGGTGGATGACCTCGCCCGTCCGTTCTACACCAATGAAATCAAGATGATTCGCAAGGCGATTGACCAGACGGGGCGTCCCATGGTGTTGTCGCTCAGCCCTGGCAAGACACAATACTCGTATGCCAACACCTGTCTGGAGAATGCCAACATGTGGCGTATGATGGACGACCTGTGGGACAGTTGGAGTGCTGTGGATGCGGTCTTTGCCGAGGCTCACGAATGGAGCAAGTATGCTCAGCCGGGCAACTATGCCGACTGCGACATGCTGCCACTGGGACAGATTGCCATGACTATTGCCGACCAAGGCTATACGGCTGCCGACCGTGGACGCTGGACAAACCTGACTCAGAACGAGCAGTTGACCATGATGACGCTGTGGGGCATCTGCCACTCGCCCCTCTTCTTTGGCGGCGAGATGACAAAGAATGACGAGTTTACGAACTCGCTCTTGACGAATGAGGAATACCACCAGATGCACAAGTATGGCGAAGATGCCCATCAAGTGCTGAACGACACGAAGACAGGGCAGACCGTATGGACATCCACCGACCCTGCCACGGGCGACCGCTATCTGGCACTCTTTCAGCGTGACCCTTCTGTAGAACAAGGCGACATCGTGGCACGTTCGGGACTGATTTCTCGTCGCGGCACCAAGTCCTATCAACTGGAGGCAGACATCACGGGAGCAGAGCAACTGAAGATTGTGGTGAGCGACTGGAACGATGGCTTCTCCTACGACCGTGCCAACCTCATCAACCCTGTGCTCGTCGATGCCGAGGGCAACGAGACCTCGCTGACCACGCTGACGGCAGCATCCTACAGTTCGGATTGGGGCACCCTGCACATCAACAAGAACGTGGAGAACGGCACCCTGCGTGTGGACGGACAGACGTACACTACAGGACTTGGTTTGAACGCCCAGTGTACCCTCATCTACGACCTGCCAGCGGGTCATACCTACACCACCTTCCGTGCCTTGTGCGGCTATGACTCTTCGTGCGATACCGACAATCCATCCACATCAGGCACCACGATGGAGTTCATCGTTTACACTTCTTCCAACAAGGATGCCGAGTGCGACTTCGACCTCACGCTCTTAGGGTATGCCCCCACCGAACTGGTGGAAGTCAGCGATGTATGGACGAAGGAAAAGATGCTTTGGGTTGTCTCGGGCACCCTCCACACAAGCATTCCTCATCATGGCGTGAAACTTTTCAAACTGCACAGCAACGAGGCAAATGCCATCGCCACCCCTCAGAGCAAGTCTGCCGATACCGACGTATGGTACGACCTGCAAGGGCTGCCTGTCCAGCACCCCACAAAGGGACTCTACATGAAAGACAGAAAGAAAATCCTCATTCCATAAATGTACAACATTCTCAAGACACTCAGTGACACCCTGAGCGGCAAGGCGAGCATCTTCATCATCTTGACCGCTCTTGTCACATTCTTCTTCCCTTCGCTCTTCGCATGGGTGAAGGGCGATACCCAGACCATCATCCTCGGCATCATCATGCTGACGATGGGACTGACACTCACTCCCGACGACTTCCGTCTGCTTGCCAAACGTCCATTGGACATCCTCATCGGAGCGGCGGCACAATTCACCATCATGCCCCTGGTGGCTTTCACGCTGTCGTGGCTGTTCAGCCAAGTGCCAGCCTTTGCTCCTTACAGCACGGCGATGGCGATTGGCATCATCCTCGTGGGCTGCTGTCCTGGGGGCGTGTCGAGCAACATCATGTCGTTTCTCTGCAAGGGCGACGTGGCCTATTCAGTGGGCATGACGTGTGCCTCCACCCTCCTTGCCCCCGTGCTCACGCCACTGCTCGTCTTGTGGCTGGCAGGAGAGCGGGTCGATGTGGATGCCATCGGCATGTTCAAGCAGATTCTCATCGTGACCATCATCCCCATCGCCATCGGCTTCTTCCTCAACGTATGGCTGGGGCATAAGGACGTGTTCAAGAAGATACAAGGGTGTATGCCAGGACTCTCCGTCACATGCCTCGCCTGCATCGTGGGCGGCGTGGTCACCACTGTACACGACCCGTTGGTGGAGAACGGTCTACTGCTCTTCCTCCTCACCTTCGGCATGGTCTTCTGCCACAATACCATCGGCTACCTGCTCGGCTACGGTGTCGGCATCCTTTGCCACTTCTCCGTCTCCAAGAAACGCACCCTCTCCATCGAGGTGGGAATGCAGAACGCAGGTCTGGGCACCAACCTCGCCATGATCTTCTTCGTGACCACCAACCCGATGGCGGTCGTGCCATGTGCCATTTCGTGTGCTTGGCACAGCATCAGCGGAACGATTTTGGCAAATATATTTGCAAATAAAAGTAAAAAGGAAAAGTGAAAAGTGAAAAATTTGCTGCCGCGCTCAGTGAAAAGGTAAAAATGAAAAGTGAAAAATTTGCTGCCGCGAGAGTTTGCCACCCGTTGCCTTACACGTGCGGCAGCAAATTTTTCACTTATCACTTTTCCTTTTTAGTTTTATTTGCAAATATATTTGCCAAAATCGTTCCGCTGATGCTGTGCC
>CALAVF010000142.1 GCA_937892315.1 uncultured Prevotellaceae bacterium
GACCAGAAGTACACCACAGAGACCGCTTACACTCCTGGTGGTACATACGGTAACTGGGTGAACCGACTGGAAGGTGATGTCTGGACAGAGCCATACGACGGTGACCAGCACTCTGGCGAGTATTGCTTCCGTATGGAAAACACCGAGGCGTACACAGGTAACACATGGGAACGTGGTTTCATGGTTGGTAACCTGAACTTGAAGGAAAACACGGCTTATCGTGTAAGTTTTTGGGTAAAGGCAGAGCCTACCTATTTAGGTGCCGAGGGTAAAGAGTTGAACACTTCGCTCAAGTCTTCCATTTCAATCGGGCACGAGTATTGTGACATGCCAATTTCTACCGCCAGCGGTGTACAGTATTATTATAACTACACTTCTGGTGTGATGACAGGTGATTGGAAACGTATTTCTTATGTTACCTACTTCACGAACAAGGCTGACCAGGATGCTCTTTCTATGAATTACACAGGTAAAGAAGATGCAAATGGTAACATCGTGATTCCACAGGGTGACCCATTCCCCAATGAGTATTTCCTTATTATAAATATGTACAATCCGGGCGAGTATCTGCTGGACGATATCGTTGTGGAGGAAGGCGTGACATTCAATGCTGCAACATTCCTTGACGATGCAATCAAACTAGACTTCGGATATCCTACCAATATTGCAGATTTGGCAAAAGCCAATGCTGGTGTTTTCTCTCTTGACCCATCATGTGTGACGGTTACCATTGATGGTACGGCTGCCCCAGTACAGTATGTTGAAGGTCAGTCTGATGGCTTCCTTTATGTATTCCTTGATGGCATTTCCGCTAAGGAAGGTCAGAATGTTGTTGTTAGTTTCACTCCTGCTGCTGATTGCCCAATTATCTACGCTTCAGACAGGCGCCCAAGTGCCGATGTCGAAAGTGAGATGAAGGTGCTTGGCTTCACCAATGAAACTGCATACTTTGACGAGACAATCGACGTTCTTCCATCTGCATGGGCACCTGCTCAGATGGTAAGTTCTGTTCCTGAAAACGAGAGTTTTGAACTCGACCCTGCTACATTGAAGAATATTGCAGTGACTTATAATAAGGAATTGAGCATTGAATATGCAAGTGCGACGCTTTCTTATTCAGACAATTTCGGCAATCATAACATTGACCTGACCAGTGCAATGTCACTGTCAGAAGATAAACTGACGGTCAATGTGGCTCTGTCAGACTTGAAGGACGGTGAATACACACTCATCCTCTCTGGTGTTGCCAATAGTTTCGGTGTTGAGTGTATTGAAGACCAGGAGGTTACATTCTCTCTTGGTGCGGACAACGATGACTCTGTATCAGAGGATATTTATGTTTCCGACTTTGATAACGAAATGACAGGCGGTGTTCCTGAAGGTTGGGTGACTTACAATGAGGCAGGTTTCCACCTCTATGGCTTTAATGATGAGGCTCGTACCTCTCAGTACAACTACAACTGGGGTGGTACTCCTGGTGGTGGCGGTACTCGTCTCTATGAAGGTTTCAGTGGCGATTTCGTAAAGGCTATGTATTGGGGAACTCGTGGCACAAATGAAGGTTATGCAGAGTTTGGTTCACAGGTGAAAGACTGGATTCTGGAAGACGGAACCATTGACCCAGAGATGCCAGAAGGCGTTGCACTGAAACTGGCTCCTCGCAAGTATCAGATTAGTTTCTTGATGGCTGCATGGAAGGGCGAACCGACTTTCACATTCACACTTGAAGACCTTGATGGTAATGTGTATGCTAAGTTTGAAGACATTCTTGCTGCTCCAAATGTAAATGGTGCAACAGGTCCTGTTTCTGGTTCGGTGAAGTGTGTCACGGACTTCACAGTTGACAAGGAAGGTTACTATGTTCTCCGCTTCACTGCTGCTGAAGCACAGTGGATGGAATACCTCCTTGCTAACGTGAAACTCATCACCATGCCTTCGAAGGCTGCTTACTACAAGAACTTGCTGAAAGTTGCTACCGAAGAGGCTGAGGCTGTTCTTGAGACTGCAAAGGGTGAGGAGTATGACGGTGATACGAAGACTGCTTTCTCTGCTGCTATCAACAACGCAAAGACAGGCCACTTCACTTCTCCATCTGAGGTGAATGCTCTGATTGCCGAACTTGGCACATTGGGCGAGAAGATGACTGCACGTGTCAACAACATCGACGACTTCTCTATCGCACTCATCGAGGCATCTGCTTCTTACGAGGCTCTTGCAGAGAAGTATCTTACTTCACAGGTGGCTATCGACGCAAAGAAGGTGATCGACCAGTATGCAGACACCAATCCTTCTACACTTTCTGACGACAAACTCAACGAAGTGACTCCTCTGCTGAAGGAGACTGCCAACAAACTCGCTAACTTGGAGGCAAATGCAAGTCTGCTCACATGGGGTATCACAAAGGCTGTTCAAACTTACAACACCATCGGCACAAAGGACGATGCTGCTCTCAACGCTGCCCTTGCCGCTGCTGATGACGACCGCACCGTGGCTAACAATCTTAATGCAGCCAACAAACTCCGTGTTCTCCAGATTCTCGCTAACGAACTGGTAGATGGCCAGATTCCAGACGCTTATCTCACCAAGGTGAACGAGCAGGAAGAGGTTGACGAATACGATGAGCCAACAGGCAACACCATTTACGACTTCGCTGGTATCGAACTGACAGGTTGTGTACAGAATCCTAAGTTCTATCGTCAGTTGGATGTGGACGGCATTCCAGGATGGGATCTCGAAGCAGGTTCTGACTCAACAACTCTGAACATTGGTTACGGTGGCGATGCTCCATCGGCAGAGAAGCCTGTAACTGACCAGTTCATCAATATCTATGGTAACGCAGATTACAACCTTTCACAGACGCTGGAGAACCTGCCAGCAGGTATCTACACCATCAAGTTCTCTACTCGTACTCCTGTGGTTGACAGAACAGAAGAATTCGGCAAGATTTTCTACTACAACGCACAGAACGAGGCTGGTGAGTGGGATAAGTACATCTACGCAGGCTCAGAAGTGACTCCATACAAGGGTGGCACATGGGGCTACGGCAACGATGACAACAACACTTACATTGAGAATGTACAGGTTGGCGCAGAAGGCACGCTCTTGATTGGTGCACGTGAGCACTACGTTTCTGGCAAGGCCGAGAAGCATGAGGATAACACTCCACAGGATTTCTGGACAGGAACCACCATGTGTGACGATGTTCGTATCTTCCTCGTTGCTCCACTTGCAGGTTACGACTATGCAAAGGCTGTTGAGGATTTGGCAGACGCTATCGATACTCTCGCAACAGGTGCAAGCAATGCGAAGGTTGCAGGTATCTACAGCGTGAGCGGTGCAAGAGTGGCTACTCTCCAGAAGGGTATCAACATCGTGAAACTTGACAATGGCACAGTTCGCAAGGTGCTTGTAAAGTAAGAAGTTCTCCTTGAGTAAAACATAAAATAAATTGCAATGGCGGGGTGGTCGATAGTTGCCACCCTGCTTTTTTTTACTTTTTTCTTGTCATGTAAGACTTTTTTGTTAACTTTGCACGCAAATAACAATTGCTTACTAACTATGAGACGCTATTTTTTGTGCTTTCTGTCTCTGTCTGTTCTTGCCGTTTCGGGGGCGAGTGCTCAGAGTGTAATGCTGCTGAGTTCTAAACAGGGTCTGTCTAATTCTTGCATCCGCAATATCTATGAGGATAGCCGTCATAACATCTGGGTGACGACGCAGAACGGCTTGAACCGTTTCGACGGGGTGAAGGTGAATGTGTATCGGCATGAGGTGGGCGACCCGAACTCGCTGCTGCATGACGAGAGTACGTTCGTGCTGGAGTGTGACAGCAACACCATGCTGATAGGTACGGCTGCGGGGCTGCAAGTGCTGGACCTGGTGACGGATTGCTTCACGTCGCTTCCTTTCGTCAATGAGGGGGGGGACACGATTCGTCCGCGGGTGGTCAGCATCGCACGGATTGAGGGCGGCAAGCGATATGTGGCATGCATGGCGGGGTATGGGCATTGCTATCTGGACAGGGATGGGGATGGCTTGTGGACATTGACGCCGACGGCTGATTTCCAGACGGAGGGGGGGCTTTCAACGCCTGTGCAGTTGTTTGAAGATAAGGAACAGAATCTTTGGCTCGTTAACGACCGCCATGTCGTCTACAGAAGGACGGCAAGGGGATTCAAGAAATATGCGGAAGTTCCGAATGCGCTGAAGTTGAGCATGAGCGTCAGCAAGAAGTTGTATGTGGCGACGATGACGGATGGTATTTATGTGTATAATGGTGAAGCCGACCGCTTCGACCAGGTGGCGACGGGTGCCGAGGTCGGGGGCGTGGTGTGCGGCTTTAATCCCTGGACATTGGGCAGAATGTTCATCAGCACGGATGGAAAAGGTGTGCGTGTGTTTAACGAGAACACGGGGCAGGTGACGCAGAGCACGCTGATTGTGAGTGACTTTGACCTTGCTTCGAGCAATGTGAAGGATGCGATTGGCGATTCGTTTGGCAACGTCTGGATTGGTGTCTATTGGAAGGGTCTTGTGGTCAAGCCTGTCAATCAATCGCCTTTTGAATATATCGGTCGTAACTCCATCACGAAAAACGCCATCGGCACGAATGCCGTGTTTGCGCTGGCTCCGAATGGCGACGGACAGGTGTGGGTGGGCACGGACAATGACGGGCTTTACCTGATGGCGGCGGACGGCTCTTCGTCGCAGCATTGGGACTGGAGGACGAATGCAGGAATGCCTCATGCCTTTTCGTCCATTCACTGCATCTCGCCGATGAACTTGCTGCTGGGCACCTATTCGGACGGGTTGTGGCAGATGAGGAATGGCAGTATCTCGCTCGTGACGCGTGAAATACCGCATATTTTTGAAGTGAAGCCTGCAAGAGACCCTGGCTGTTACTGGATTGCCACATTGGGCAATGGCTTCTATCACTACAATCTGTCGACGGGGCAATCCATTCAGTACACGGCGGATTGGAGTCGTGGAGAGGAGGGCACGAAGATTATTGGCAATCCCTACGTGACGACGCTGATGCAGATAGACCGTCATCTGTATGCAGGTACTGCCGACGGTCTGGTCATCTGCGATGTGGAGAGTGGGGGCATCATCAAAAATGCCAGCCAGAAGATTCTGAGCGGCATGACCATTCGCCATACGGCTCTGTCGGAGGATGGCTCCACGCTTTGGATTGGCACCAATGCAGGGTTGGTGGAACTGGATAGAAAGTCGTTGGAAACTCACACCTACACAACCGTGGATGGCATTCCTAACAACAATGTGGTGGCGGTTGCCATCGAGGACGGAACGCTGTGGCTCTCAACCGACTTGGGCATGGCATACATGGACAAGGATACGGGGCATTTCAACTGCTTCTATTCCGACGACGGGTTGCAGGACAATGAGTTTAGCCGTGGTGCCGTGCTGGTGCATAAGGGACGCTTCTATTTTGGCGGCATCGGCGGTATGACTTATTTTGACACGAAAGTGTTGGAACAGTGGCAAGAAGGTTCGGAGCACCGTTCGCACCTCAAACTGAATGAGGTGTATGTGGGTGGCAAGGCTGTACATCATGGCGATTTCTCTGGCAGTTACATGATATTGCAAGGTCTGCTCGAAGATTGTGGACGTATCGATTTGTGCCATACGGACAACCACTTCACGCTGGAACTCTGCGTGGAGGGCATCAGCAATCAGCATATCGAATATGAGTATAGTGTCAATGATGGTCCTTGGATGAGTCAGGCAACGAACAACAGTCTGATTGTCTTTGAAAACTTGAAGCCCGGCACTTATCATGTTCGTTTGCGTGCCTTGACGTTTGGACTGATCAGCGAAGAGCGTGAGTTCGTTGCGGTCATCCATCCTGCATGGTATGAATCGTGGTGGGCAAAAGCCATCTACGCCGCACTTTTCGTCCTGTTGTGCTGGTTGGTATTGGCGATTGTTCGTCGCCAGATGGCTGTCAGGAGGGCGGAGGAACGTCATCGCCACATAGAGGAACTCAACGAGGCAAAGATTCAGTTCTTCATGAACGTCAGCCATGAAATTCGTACCCCTATGACATTGATTATGGCTCCGCTGGAGAAATTGCTCAGCACCGATAAGGATGAGGACCGTCAACGTAACTATAAGTTAATCAAACAAAATTCCAATCGAATCCTTCGCCTGATTAACCAGACGATGGATGTGCGGAAGATAGAGCAGGGCAAATTCTCGCTTGACTACCATAGCGTGGAACTGGTGAGTTTCTTGCAGGGCATCTTTGACGTGTTTACGTCCAATGCCGAGAGCCATAACATTGACTATCGGTTCATCCATGAAGGTTTGGACAGTTATCCCGTTTACGTTGACGGCGAGAACATGGACAAGGTGGTGATGAATCTGCTGTCCAATGCCTTCAAGTTCACACCGGATGGCGGTAAAATCACCTTGGTGCTGGAAGGTCTGCAGCGACGTTTCACGTTGAAGGTGATGGATTCGGGTGTCGGCATCTCTGACGAGGCAAAGCCTGTCATCTTCGACCGATTCTATTCAACGCCGCACCAGAAAGGCAACATTGGTACAGGCATTGGCTTGAATTTGGCATCCATGCTGGTGAAACTGCACCAGGGGACGATAGAAGTGGCTGATAATCCCGAGGGACAGGGCACAGTCTTTACGGTCAATATGCCAAAGGGCGACAAGTCTCTCTGTGCGTTCCGTCCTTATGCAAAGAAGGAAAAAGCCGCTCGGGCAGAAGAGGCGAAAGTGGTGGATGAAAAGCCCGAGAAACAGCCCGAAGAACAACCAAAGGGACAGGCTGCGGCATCCAAGCAAGAAGAGGTTGACGCGGAAACGGCACCTTTGCTGACCATTCAGAAACCGACCGACACACATCGCAAGAATGCCGTTTTGGTGGAAGATGACGAGTCTATCCGTCAGTATGTCCACAGCGAGTTGTCCTCCGACTTGGTCATCCATTCATGCTCGAATGGTCAGGAGGCATGGGATTACATCATTTCCCATCCTGGCAAGGTCGATGTCGTCATCAGTGACATCATGATGCCCGTGATGGATGGCTTGACGCTGTGTCAAAAACTGAAATCGAACTTCAACACCAATCATATTCCGATTATCCTGATGACTGCGCTGGGCAGCGATGCCGACCGCATTGTGGGTATCACCAACGGGGCAGATGCTTACGTGTCGAAGCCTTTCAATATTGATGTGCTGCGTACCACCGTGGTACAGTTGATGAAGTCACGCCAACTTTTGCAAGGCAAGTTCCATGGCGACAAGCAGCAGGAGGAAAAGATTGACAAGGTGGAACTGGAATCGCCAGACGAGCACCTGATGAAGCGTGTGATGAAAGTCATCAACGAAAACATGGACAATTCAGAACTGTCGGTAGAAGTCATTGCCGATAAGGTGGGCATCAGCCGTGTGCATTTCTATCGGAAGATGAAAGACCTGACCGGACAGGCACCACGCGATTTCGTCAAGTATGTGCGTCTCAAAGAGGCTGCCCGCTTGCTGTCGGAAAAGAAACTCGACATCACAGGTGTCAGCATTGCGACAGGTTTCAAGTCTTTGTCCGCATTCTCTACCAACTTCAAGTCTCTCTATGGCTTGTCACCCACCGAATGGGTCAAGAAGATGGAGCAAGAGCAAGAAGAAGAGAAATAAGGTGGAAACGACAGGGCTGCCCTTTTCTCTCTCGGAAGGGCAACTTCTGTATTTCAAACAAAAAGGGCTCCCTTCTCACGAAGGAAGCCTTTCTTGACTAACTAACTAATTATTAACCTATTTATTAACTTTACTAACTGAGATGCTATTACAACATATCAAACTAACTTTTATGAACTTGCTTTGTCAAAGAATCTCGCTGGATTCTCTCTAACCAATACCTTTTGGTTTTCTGATGCAAAGTTACGGACTTTTTTCCTGTCCCTTTTTCATTGATGTTTCATTTGTTTGTGCTCATGGAACAGGTGCGTGTTTTAGTCCCAAATGTTTCATAAGTGAAAACAAAAGTATCGGAGGGGAATGCCGCGAGGGCTAATAATGCGTACATTTGCAACCGAAATCCAAAAACTTACAAACTCAAAAAACTTATAGACTTTTATAGACTTACGAACTCAAAAACTCAAATATGAAAAAAGCATTATTTTTGATAGCAGCATTCTGCGGTGCGATGTCCACCCTCATGCAGGCACAAACCAAATCTGCCACACTCGTGTTGTCGGCAAGCACCAAGTATCAGTACATTGATGGTTTCGGTGGTACAGGCATGAACGGTCAGTGGGCAGATGTGTACACCCAGACAAAGGTGAATAAACTCTGGGGACAAGGCGATGCTCAGATAGGTCTGAACATCATGCGTGTCCGCATCAACCCCAACGAGAGCAATTGGGGCGAGTATGGAAATCCCATCAAATGGGCACGTGCCATCAATCCTGCCGTGCAGGTCTTTGCCACTCCTTGGACGCCTCCGAAGAAGTACAAAACTCAAAATACGGATAAATATCAGAACGACTACGGCACGTGGGTATGGCCTTTAGTCGAACATACGTGGGGTGGACAGGGCTCAAATGGCGGTGCTATCAATCCTGACTGTTACGACGAGTATGCCGACTTCCTCGAACGCTACCGCCAGACGATGGCGAAGAAGGGATGCCCCATCGACATGATTTCCATCCAGAACGAAAGCGACTATACTCCCACTGCCACCGACAATGGGGTAGAGCACGCCAGTTACGAGAGTTGTATCTACTCTCCCAAAGAAATGGCGGAGATGGTCAAGGCGGCTCGTGCGGCAGTTGATCCTTCGTGCAAGATTATGGGTCCCGAATGTTTTGGTTGGGGAGAGCACGACTATAATAACCGACTTGTCACCATGCAGGATGCCGTAGATAATATTGACGTGTGGGGAAACCATCTTTATGGTACCAACAACTGGGCATTTGTGAAGAACGTGACTGACAAGACAGGCAAGCACATGTGGATGACCGAGTTCCTGATTGATTACGAGGATGGCTATTCTGGCAGTTTCACGGCAGAATACGATATGATTAAGAGCATTGAAGACGCGATGGCTGCCGGTTATAGTGGCTATGTCTATTACAATATGCTCAACGACTTCTTTGCCTGCAATCACGGTGGAAGCGATACCGAACTGTGGAAACGTGCATACGTGTTCGGACATTATGCCAAATATGCAACAGGCAAGACTCGTGTGAAGTCAACGCTCTCCGACAGTACAGGCAAACTCATTGGCGGTTCATCCTACATCAACGCAACTGCCGATACCGTCACCGTCTTTGTTCTGAACACTTCTGCCACTGACACATACAACCTCACACTTGGTCTTCCTTTCGTGCCGAACAAAATTACTCAGATTGCGACTGGCGAATCCGTCAACCGAATCATTACCGACGTGACGGACAAATACTATACGGGTACCCAACGCCCCAAAGTGCAACTGCTGTCAGGTGTCTTTTATACGTTCCAGTTCGTCAAGAATGCCGAAACTGATGACACCCCTGCCGAACTTGCCACTTCGCCCAAATTGCCAACGTATGGCAATCCGCTCTCTGCCGACCACTTCATGGCAGACCCGACTGCCATCGAATACAATGGTCGCCTGTATGTCTATGCCACCAACGACCAGCAGGAGTTTGACTATTCTGGAGGAATCATTAGCAACACCTATGGAAAAATCACCCAACTCGTATGTCTGTCCACAGCAGACATGGTCAACTGGACAAATCATGGCATCATCGACGTGAAGTCCATTGCTCCTTGGATATACACCTCTTGGGCACCTTCTGTGGTCAGTCGGGAAGAGGCTGACGGGAAGACGCACTTCTATCTCTACTTCACCAATAGTGCCACGGGCATAGGCGTGCTTACTGCCACCTCGCCTACAGGCCCTTGGAGCGACCCCTTGGGCAAGGCACTGATTGACAGCAAAACGGCAGGTCTTGGTACTATCTCACAAATCATCGACCCGGGCGTGGCAATCAACGCTGATGGCACCGAAGCCTATCTCACCTTTGGTGGTGGCGACGTGGTGGGTACCGACCTCCAGCCGGGCAATGCACGTATCGTCAAACTTGGCGACGACATGATTTCTCTTGCCAGCGACATCAAGACCATCTCCGCACCTTGCCACTTCGAGGCAAACGAACTGAACTACATTGGCAGCAAGTGGGTTTACACCTACTGCACTCGTTGGAGCATTGCCGGCAATTGGTCTTCCTACAGCAAAACGGTGAGTGCTCCCACTGCCTGTTCGATGGTTTACATGACAGCCACCGACCCGCTCGAAGATAACTGGTCTTATAAAGGCGAAGTCCTTCCCAACCCGGGACGCCTCAACTTCCCCTACGGCAATAACCATAGCCACCTCCAGAAGTTTGGCAATAACTACTACCTCTTCTACCATTCGCAGTGGCTTGAACGCCAACTCGGATTCAGCGGTGGTTATCGCAACCTCCACATGAACCGTGTCACAGTGGCAGAAGGCTCACCTCGAATTGCAGGCTTGACCGCCACCAACGCTTCTCTTACAGGTGTCAGCCAGTTGACAGCAGCACGCATCAATCCATACGAAGAGCAGTCAGGTGCCATGTCTGCCATTACAACTCCAGATTGGTGGCTTGTTCGAGGCGTGAATTTTGCTGCCGATAACAACGCTGCTCAGAGCCTCATTCTGAAAGTGAAGGGCACAGGCACACTTCAGGTGTCTCTCTCCTCCCTTGAGGATGAACCGATTGCGACAGCCGATTTCAGCACGACCGATGAACAAACCATTGCCGTGCCGCTCACTGCCCCACAGGATGCATTCCAGCAGTACCTCTATTTCGTCTGGACAAAGAACACCGATGCCCAAGTCCTCTCTTGGCAGTTCTCCAACCAGCCTGCTGATGTCGCATTGAGCATCCAGGCACCTCTTCCTTCAGATGTGGAATCTGCCCAGAGCAAAAATCCAACCTTCTATTCACCTGCAGGTGTCCGTCTCGCCACCCCACAAAAGGGTTTGAACATCATCCAATACCCAACAGGGCGGACAGCCAAAGTGCTGATTCGATAATCAATGAGATGATTTAAAGCGAGAGGTCCCCGAATCCAAGTTCTGGATTTGGGGACCTCTCGCTTTGTGGTACCGGAAGCGGGGCTCGAACCCGCACGGGCGCAATGCCCAAGGGATTTTAAGTCCCTCGTGTCTACCATTCCACCATTCCGGCACGGTAGGGTTGTTCAAAAAAAGAAGTTCTGTGGGGAACTTCTTCGTCTCTTGGGAACTTCTTTTTCTGCTTAGTTGCGGGGGCAGGACTCGAACATGCGACCTCCAGGTTATGAGCCT
>CALAVF010000143.1 GCA_937892315.1 uncultured Prevotellaceae bacterium
TGGCACGGATTGAAGCAGAAGTCGTCAGACCGAAACGGCAAGGGAAAGTCATGCGGCTGTGGGTGATGCGTGCCGTGAGTGCTGCGGCTGTCCTTGCTGGCATCTTCTTCGTGACGAAAGCGCTCATGCCCATGGAAGAAAAGCAGATGATAGCAAAGGTGGAAACGCCCAAGCCTGCACCCATCAGCGTTGAAGACGAGGAAGCCGTGACGGAATTGCTTCAGGAAACGCCCGTCACGACGCCCGATCCCCTCAGCAAGCCCAAGCCCGTCCGTGCGAAGGCAATGGCGTCAACGCCACCGCCCACAACACCCGATTCGTCCGATGACATGACAGAAGAGGACATCGAAGACCATGCAGCCCTCACCGTCCACGATGGTTTACTGGCAATGCAAGATATGTCACAACGCATGAACGACCTCAGAAAACAACATGAAACCACCCCCAACACAGGAACGCCTTATGAAGACCTTTATTAAGCACCTCGGAATCTTGACAACGACATTCACCCTGTCGCTCACAGCAACCACCGCCCATGCCCAGTCACGCAACGCATGGTACGGCGACCAAGTCATGCAAGGAGAATACCTGACCCTCAACCCCGAACTGGTCAGCCTCTTCAACACCCTCGACAGCATCTTCCCCAAGCACTACCTCATCAACGAGGAGCCGCATTGCGTGGGGATGTGGGTCGATTACTCCTTCAAGAACCTTAAGGAATATCGGCAATACCGCCCTGTCATCGAGAAGTTGATTGAACGCCTCAACCAGGTGCCTGCCTACCGCTCCTACACTGAACGGCTCGACTCCACCGGCATGGAGAAGTACGGCATCACCCTCACCCCCAAGACCGATTCGTACCGACAGACGGACTATGCCTACTTGACCGTCCAACCCAAACGGATGAACTTCCACTACTTCGCTAACATCAACGGCATGAAGATGCCTTGGAACCGTCGGCAGGACGTGGCTGATGCCGCCGACGAACTGCTTGCCGAGTACATCAACCGCCCCGACGTGAAGAAGGAGGCAGTCATCTTCGATGGCACCAAGACCAACTAC
This sequence comes from uncultured Prevotellaceae bacterium, assembly GCA_937892315.1. The sequence goes on from CALAVF010000143.1 coordinate 1,063, forward strand.
AAGTTCCTCTCCTACCACAAGCCCTACGACTGCACCTACCGCTGCTCGGGCACTCGCTACATCGTCCCCCACTGTACCGCTGCCGACTACGACCGCCTCTACCGCTTCATCCGCAGCCATGCCCTGAGCGAGAGTGTCACCGTGGCGAGCAATGAAATCTGGGGACAGTACGAAGAAATCTCCCTCGGTGTGAACCAAGCCACCAATCGCCCTCTCATCGTCGGAGCCGCACTGAAAGGCACCGACCTCTACCTCATCCGCACCGAGGGAGACATCGGCTCCCAAGCCTGGATTCCCCGTGCATGGGCAGAGGACAACCCCATCTATCCGTAAGAACGTAAAACGAGATATTTTATAAAAGATTAGTTAAAACCGTGCGCACAAGAAGCCCTCCTGCAGTGATGCAAGAGGGCTTTCTTTTTGAATCATTCCTGTGTGCCTCACCCCAGTTCGTCATCACACAAGAGTGGTTTGACAAACATCCTCTTTCCCCATAGAAGAACCTCATCCTGCTGATGAATTGAAAGAAACGTACCCCTCGACTACGGTGAGGTGTACCCGAGGGGTACGGCACAGTGTACCCCTCGGGTACGGTTTTCTCCCAACAGAGATATATCGC
>CALAVF010000144.1 GCA_937892315.1 uncultured Prevotellaceae bacterium
GTCGGCAAATATACATTTCTCAACGAGGTACACTCGCCAAAGGTGGCGCATCCGATAGAGCGTACTGTCATAGGGATTACTATCTCCGTCAGACGCTCGCACCAACGGAAACAGCCGTTGCCGATCTTGGTAACAGTGTTCGGAAGTATGATTTTGGAGAAATATGCTTTCATACACGAGTAGTCAAGCAACTCATTTACGCCCGTCGGAACGGTAAACACCTCGTTTCTGCAACCTTGAGGATAGGAGATGAGTTGGCTCATGTTCTTTGTGTAAAGAACACCATCAACATCGCAGTACATCGTGTTTTGCTTGTTCACGTTTATCTTTTGCAGGTTCTTGCAACCTTTGAATATCTCCTTGCCTATACTGAATACGCTTGCAGGTATATCCACAGAAGTGAAGTTATTGTAGCTGAACGCTTCCTCGCCTAACTCCAGCAAACCTGACGGCAATTGCAGACTGCCTATGCTGTTCAGAGAAAAGGCAGACTCTTTGATGTATTTAATCGTAGGCGGCAGGGTCAGTTCCTTCAGACTGCAAAGATAAAAGGCACCTTTGCCGATAGTTGTAACTTTATATGACTTGCCTTGATAATAAACACTCTGAGGAATGTTGGCTGTCGTAATGCTGTACTTCGACTCCTGATTATAGTACGCAGTAGCATTCATGTCCTTGTAGGTTACTTCTACTTCGTCATAACCAATAACTTGGTATGTGAAAGTACCATCACTGAAGCGTTGAGAGAAAACTGCGGTAACTGCAGATATTGCAGCTATTACCAATAAAAATAAGCGTTTCATAAGCAAAGTGTTAAAATTTGGCGACAAAGATACAAATTTTATTTTTTATTAACAAAATTGCATGATTAATTGAAAATATATACTTTTGCAAGCAAAATTGCAACTATGTCAGAAAGAATAGATAAATACATGTTTGCCATGCGTATTTTCAAGACTCGCAGCATGGCGGCAGAAGCGTGCCAGAAAGGGCGAGTGAAGATGGGTGAGGTGGAACTGAAGCCATCGCGCACGGTGAGTGAGGGCGATGTATTCAGTCTAAGGCGCGACGGAATAGTGTTTTCGTATAAAGTGCTTAAATTGTCGGAGAACCGCCTCGGAGCCAAGCTCGTGCCGGAATATATGCAGGATGTTACCGCGCCCGACCAATTACAATTGCTCGAGTTGTCGCGTTTAGCAGGCAAGTCAGGAAGGGATAGAGGTACAGGGCGTCCGACAAAAAAAGATCGCCGAGATATAGAAAGTTTCTTGAGCGAATACTAAAAGCTGTTTTGAGCCAATACCGACTTAAACAAAAAGTAATGATTATGTTATCGAAGAGAGAAAATATAGCAGAGTATATCCTGTACTTATGGCAGATAGAAGACTATCTGCGGGCGTTCCCCGAGCAGGCGGATGCCACGGAAGAGTTACACGACCTGAACGAGATGATGCATCGCGAAGGTATTATGGAAGGGGGGCATCTGCAACTGGCACAGAACGCCTTGAACGAATTGGAAGAACTGCATGCCCAGTTATTGGACGAAGATGCCATTTACCGTGCTGCCACCATACGTCTGCAGCCGTCGCTAAACGTCCTCAAATCCAAAACAGACAGACCCACGATGAGCGATATTGAAGCAGGACTGATTCTGCTCTATCAAATTATGCTTCTGCGTCTGCAGCAGAAAGAAGTCTCCGCCGAGACCACACAAGTACAACTGCAAGTGACACCACTCTTCCAGTTTCTGAGCAAGACGTATGCGAAGATGAAGGAGGAAGGGTGAAAGGGTGAAAGGGTGAAAGAGTGAAAGGGTGAAAGGATGAAAGGATGACAACCAAACAACGATTCGAACATATCCTCCGCTGGTTTGAGCAAAACATGCCTGTGGCAGAGAGCGAACTGGTGTACAACAACCCTTACGAGTTGCTGGTAGCGGTTATGCTGTCAGCTCAATGTACAGACAAACGCGTGAATATGGTCACTCCGTCTCTCTTTGCCGCCTACCCTACGGCAGAGTCGCTGGCAAAAGCCACAAGCGATGAGGTGTTTGACTATGTCATGGCAGCTAAGCGCAAATACAGACTGGACCCAGCTGAGCGCAACCTCAACACTGACGTTCAGACAAATCCGGACGAAGTGATTATGATAAGTAAGGACACTGCTTACGTGGATGACAACGGCGTGATACACCGCGAGACGATAACAAGACCATTGTCAAGTTATTGGGATTTCGTAAACACGTATATCGTAAACGTGTATCCTGACACAACATGTTGGATTAACGATTTCCAAAACGCAGAGAATGAGGTGTACATGCGACTGTATTTCACTCACGCCAACTACAACGATTATCCTGTCGTTGGCGTAAACTGGGAACAAGCCAATGCATTCTGCAACTGGAGAACAGACTTTCTGATAAGAGGACTTGGACCTTCCGCTAAATTCATTCAGCGTTACAGACTGCCGACCGAAGCTGAGTGGGAATTCGCGGCGCGAGGCAAGAACGGAAACGAGTTGCCTTGGGAACAGAACAGCGTATCCAGTGATAAGGGATGTTACTACGCGAACTTCAAACCGGACAGAGGAAACTACACCAAGGACGGTAATCTCATAACATCCAGAACTGGTATATACAGCGCAAACAGTAATGGCTTGTATGACATGGCAGGTAATGTCGCCGAATGGACAAGCAACGTATACACTGAGGCAGGTGTATTGTCAATGAGTGACATGAATCCTACCCTTCTATACAATGCAGCCAAGGAAGACCCCTATGCACTGAAGAAGAAGAGTGTGCGTGGTGGCTCGTGGAAAGACCCCGAGAGTTTCATCAAGAGTGCATGGCGTTCCTTCGAGTACCAGAACGTAGGACGCTCCTTCGTAGGCTTCCGTTGCGTGAGGTCGCAGGTGGGGACTGCTTCGAGGGCGAAAAAATGAGAAAATGACAAATGATTAAATGAAGAAAAAACCAAAACATTATGGCAACACAATATAATGCTATTCAGAAGTGGCTCAGAACCAAGAGGGGTCAGACTTTCTTGAACTACGCATACAGTTGGGGCGCATCCGTCGTGATTGCAGGTGCCCTCTTCAAACTCACCCACATCGCAGGTGCTGACATCATGCTCTTCTTGGGTATGGGCACCGAGGTCGTTGTGTTCTTCCTCGCAGGTTTCGAGCCGCAGGAGAGTTTCGACGCACAAGAACTGGCAGAGGAGGCAGCCGAGAACGCTGCTATCGCTGCAAAGGTCAATGCCTCCCTCTCCGAAGAGACGGCAGCAGCCCTTGCCAACGCTGCCAATGTGGCAGCCCATGCACCGTCAGGCGGTGGAGCGGTAGTTGTTGGCGGTGGAGGTGTGCCAGGCGGTGGCACCATCGTCATCAATGGCAGCGGTGGAGGCTCTTCCGAAGGTGGTACATCGGCTTCTATCGATGCCGCCCAGTTGGCAGAGAACATTTCTTCTGCCCCTGTCTTCAACTCCGCACAGTTCCAGGGCATGGCACCCGAGATGCAGGAGGCAACCAAGGCATACGTAGAGCAGTTGGCAGACCTTACCGACATTCTCAAGAAGGTGGCAGAGCAGAGTGCCCGTCTCACCCGCGACTCCGAGGAGATGGAGAACATGAACCGCACCCTCACAGGCATCAATCGCTTCTACGAGATGCAACTCAAGAGCGTCGGCACCCAGTCTGCCACCATCGACGAGGTGAACGATCAGACCAAGAAACTCGCAGCACAACTCCAAGAGTTGAACGATGTCTATTTCAAGATGGTTGAAGCACTCAAAATGAAGATTGCATGATACGAAAGAAGTTAAGTCCGCGTCAGAAGATGATCAATCTGATGTACGTAGTGCTGATGGCAATGTTGGCACTCAACGTTTCGTCGGATGTGCTCGAAGGCTTCTCGCTCGTGGACGAAGGTCTCAATCGCTCCAAGCAGAACTCTACCACGCAGAACGAGGCGATATACAAGGAACTGGATGCTGCCATGAAGCAGAATCCAGAGAAGACTCGCCAGTGGTTCGAGAAGGCACAGCAGGTTCGCAAGATGTCAGATTCGCTCTACAACTTCGCCGAGAACCTGAAGTGGGAGATTGTGCGTGAGGCTGACGGAAAAGATGCCGACCTGAACAACATAGAAGGACGTGACAACCTCGAGGCTGCCACCCACGTGATGCTGGCTCCGGGCATTGGAAAAGGCGGAAAACTCAAGTCTGCCATCGAGTCCTATCGTGAGGGCATCACCAAGATGATTAACAACGAGCAGCAGAAGAAACTGATTCGTTCCAACCTCACCACCGACGTGCCCCAGAAGGCAAAGTTGCAGGGTAAGAACTGGCAGGAATATATGTTCGAGAACACCCCCGTGGCTGCCGCAGTCACCCTGCTCACCAAACTCCAGACCGATGTGCGTCACGCCGAAGGCGAGATGCTCCACCAACTGATTGCCAACATCGACGTGAAGGATGTGCGTGTGAACCAAATCAACGCCTATGTCATCCCCAACGCTCAGACCGTTGTCCGTGGAGGAAAGTTCTCCGCTCAAATCATCATGGCAGCAGTTGACACCACCCAGCGACCTGAAATCTACGTGGGCAACACGCTGCTCAAGTCGGAGAACGGACGCTATGAGACCATCTGTGGCTCCACTGGCGATTTCACCCTCAAGGGCTACCTCGTCATGAAGAACGGCGACGGAGAGACCATCCGACGCGAGTTCTCACAGCCCTACACCGTGGTGGAACCTTCCGCTACGGTCAGTGCCACCATGATGAACATGCTCTATGCAGGTTATCAGAATCCCATCAGCGTCAGTGTGCCAGGCGTGCCCAGCAACAAAATCAGTCTCTCCATGACCAACGGAACCCTCACCAAGAAGGACGGCAGCAACTATGTGGCAGTGCCCTCCAAGGTGGGCGAAGATGTCACCTTCACCGTCACCGCGCAGAATGAGGGGCGCCAGCAGGAGATGGGCAAGTTCTCCTTCCACGTGCGTAAACTCCCTGACCCGACGGGTTATCTCGAATATACCGACTCCAAAGGCAATGCCACCCGATTCAAGGGCGGACGCATCTCCAAGCAAGCCATCGTGGCAGCAGGAGGCATCGGAGCCGCCATCGACGATGGTCTGCTCGACATCTCCTTCCGGGTGCTCGGTTTTGAAACCCTCTTCGTTGACAACATGGGCAACGTGGTGCCAGAGGTCAGTTCCTCTGCCTCCTTCACCCCCAACCAACTCACCCGTATCCGTTCTCTTAGCCGCGGCAAACTCTTCAACATCAGCCGCATCCGAGTGGTCGGACCCGACGGAATCGAACGAACTCTTACTTCGCCTGTCGAAGTCATAATAAACTAACCGATTATGAAAAAGATACTCTTCATACTGATGACGCTCACGATGGCTGGCACGCTTGCTGCCCAGCCTCAGAAGAGCCGAGTGCAGAACAACAGGACTGCCGCCCAGAAAACTCAGGCGACCACCTCCGACCGTGCCAGCCTTATGTTCCCCACGGCTGTTGATGTGCCCGAAGACCCGGCGTGGCGACGTGACATCTACCGTTCCATCGACCTCACCAAGGACGAGAACGCAGCCCTCTACTACCCTGTAGAGCCACAGGGCACGCAGGTCAACCTCTTCACCCTCCTCTTCCAGTTGCTCAACACTGGCAAGATTCCTGCCTACGAGTACCAACTCGACGGCATCGAGAACTTTGCCCAGAGCAATCGTATGCACTTCAAGGACATGCTTGAGCGGCAAGACATCTTCTATGAGGTGGACGGCAACAGCATCAAAGTAGCACAGGGCGACATCCCTTCCGCTGAGGTGCTCAGTTACTATGTGAAGGAAAGTTCTTACTACGACCAGAACACGGCGACTTATCATAGCCGCATCGTCGCCATCTGCCCCGTGCTCCATCGCTCTTCCGACGAGTTCAGTTACGGCGATGTGCAGAAGCGACCCCTCTTCTGGGTGAAGTACGACGACATCAAGACCTACCTCAGCGGTCACGAAGTCATGACCAGCAACCTCAACAACGCTGCCCGGATGTCGATGGACGACTTCTTCTCCACCAACCACTACAAGGGCGAAATCTACATGACCACCAACATGCAGAACAAGTCCCTCCAGCAGTATTGTGCCACCGACTCCCTCCTGAAGAAAGAGCAGACACGCATCGAGAAGGAAATGACCGACTTTGAAGAGCACATCTGGAAAGAACCTGTCGATTCCCTCGAACAAGCCAAGAAAGACTCCATCGCCGCCCTTGCCAACACCAAAGGCCGCCGCGTGAAGAGTCCTGCTGGAGCCAACTCCTCCTCCTCTTCTGCCGCACGCACCTCACGCCGAGGGTCCTCCGCAGCAGCCACCAAGAAAGAGAAATCCTCCTCTGGCGGTTCTTCTGGCGGAGGTAGCGGTGCTCCCCGCGTGTCAGTTCGCCGCCAGCGTCACTAAAAGAAAAAAACCAAAGAGACAAGAGACAAAAAACCACCCCCGTGTCCCTGCTGCCTGTATTCCCATGCCCCAGCCGCCTATAGCCCGACAACGTTTTTGCCACATCGGGCAGGAGACGCTTGACCAGTCGGAGTAGGGAAGCGACAGCCATCGGGCAACAGTCACCCACACCTATCGGGTAGCGGTCACTCACACCTATCGGGTAGCGGTCACTCACACCTATCGGGTAGCAGTCACTCACCCTTATTGGGCAACGGTCACACCCCCCATCAAGGAGGACACTGTATAGGAAAACGGTTTTTTGTCTCTTGTCTCTTTAGTTTTTTTCTCTCTCCCTCCCGCCTCGCTTATTATATATTATATATTATATATATTATAATATTATATATTATATATATATAAACAAACTTCCCCCCCTACCTAAATATCCCCCATCGCAGGAGAGACCAAAAAGACAAGAGACAAAAAACCGTTTCTGTTGTTCAAAACAGGGGGGCTGACTGTCATGAGACTATAGCAGAAGGCACTTGCCCTCTGTCATCGTTATGCTTTCGAAGAAAGAATAATCCAAATAAATTTGTTTTTTCTCTCACTTATCCGTAACTTTGCACCCGATTTTGATATTGTACAATATAGAACGCTGAATGAAGGTATTAAAGTTTGGCGGAACCTCGGTGGGTTCCGTGGAGAGTATTCTCAATTTGAAAAAGATTGTGGAGGCTTGTCAGGAGCCTGTGATTGTGGTAGTGTCGGCTTTGGGTGGCATTACGGACAAACTCATCGGCACTTCGAAACTGGCGGTGGCTGGTGATGCGACTTATCTGACGGCTTACGAGGAAATGGTGGAGCGTCACCACCAGATGATTGACGCAATTATCACAGACACAGAGAAGAAGGCTCGGCTGCTGGGCACGGTGGACGAGTTGCTGGGGCAACTGAAGAGCATCTATCAGGGTGTGTTCCTGATTGGCGACTTGAGCGAGAAGACGAGCAACGTGATTGTGTCTTACGGCGAGCGGATTTCGAGCAATATTGTGGCGACGCTCATCGAGAACGCCAAGTGGTATAACTCGCTGGAGTTTATCAAGACGAAGCACAAGCAGGGCAGGAATCTGTTCAGCAATTCGGTGAGTATGCCGCTGATTCTGGAGGCTTTCAAGGACTTTAAGGAGGGCAAGGCTGACCATCGGGTGTGTCTGGCTCCTGGTTTCATTGCCACCGACAGCGTGACGGGCGAGGTGACGAACCTGGGCAGAGGCGGCAGTGACTATACGGCTGCGATTTTGGCTGCGGCACTGGATGCCGAGGTGCTGGAGATTTGGACAGACGTGTCTGGATTCATGACTGCCGACCCGAGGGTGATTAACACGGCATACCCGATTGACAAACTCTCCTACGTGGAGGCAACGGAGTTGTGCAACTTCGGTGCGAAGGTGGTGTACCCGCCAACGATTTATCCGGTGTGTGTGAAGAAGATTCCAATTCTCGTCAAGAATACGTTCCGTCCCGAGGATAAGGGTACCATCATCACGAATCTGGAGGCAGGTGACGACAACGGACGTGCCATCAAGGGCATTTCGAGCATCAACAACACGAGCCTGATTACGGTGAGTGGTTTGTCGATGGTGGGTGTGATTGGTGTGAACCGACGCATCTTCACGACGTTGGCAGAGAATGGCATCAGCGTGTTCATGGTGAGCCAGGCAAGTTCGGAGAACAGCACGTCTATCGGTGTGACGGATAGCGATGCTGAACGGGCATGTGAGGTGCTGAACCGCGAGTTCCAGAAGGAGATAGAGATGGGCGCGATGTACAAGATGAAACTGGAGAGCGACTTGGCAACGGTGGCGATTGTGGGCGAGAACATGAAGCATACGCCTGGCATTGCGGGCAAGTTGTTCGGCACGTTGGGACGAAACGGTATCAGCGTGATTGCCTGTGCTCAGGGTGCGAGCGAAACGAACATCTCGTTTGTGGTGGAGCGGAAGAGTCTGCGGAAGTCGCTGAATGTGATTCACGATTCGTTCTTCCTGTCGGAATATCAGGTGCTGAATGTGTTCCTGTGTGGCGTCGGCACGGTGGGCGGCAGCCTGCTGGAGCAGATTGCCAGTCAGCAGAAGAAATTGATGGGGGAGCGGAACCTGAAGATTAACATCGTGGGCATTGCGAGTGGACACAATGCGGTGTTCAATCGGGATGGCATCGACTTGCTGCAATTTACGGAAGACAATGCTTTCTCCATCAAGAAACTGCGTGCGGCGTTGAAGGCGGCTGAACCGAGCAACATCAAGCGGCTGAAGAACGAGGTCATTGGCATGAACATCTTCAACAGCGTGTTTGTGGATTGTACGGCAAGCACGGAGGTGGCAAATCTGTACGAAGACTTCTTGAGCAACAACATCTCGGTGGTGGCTGCGAACAAGGTGGCGGCATCGAGCGACTATGCGAACTATGCGAAACTGAAGGCGACGGCACGGAAGAGGGGCGTGAAGTATCTGTTTGAGACGAATGTGGGTGCTGGATTGCCCATTATCAATACGATTAACGACCTCATCAACTCAGGCGACAAGATTCTGAAGTTGGAGGCGGTGCTGAGTGGCACGCTCAACTTCTTCTTCAACAAAATCAGTGCCGAGGTGCCTTTCAGCGAGACGGTGCGTATGGCGAAGGAGGAAGGATACAGCGAACCCGACCCACGCATCGACCTGAGTGGCAAGGATGTGGTGAGAAAGTTGGTGATTCTGTCTCGCGAGGCAGGTTATCAGATGAATCAGGAGGACGTGGAGAAGAAGTTGTTCATTCCTCAGTCGTTCTTCGACGGTTCGCTGGAGGACTTCTGGAAGAACCTGCCATCGTTGGATGCTGACTTTGAGAAGGAGCGTCAGGAGGTGGAGGCTGCCAATCAGCACTGGAAGTTTGTGGCAAAACTGGAGAACGGGAAGGGTAGTGTGTCTTTGCAGCGTGTGGGCGAGCACCATCCGTTCTACGACCTCGAAGGCTCTAACAATATCATCCTCATCACGACGGAGCGTTACAACCAGTACCCCATGCTCATTCAGGGCTACGGTGCAGGTGCTTCGGTGACGGCTGCCGGCGTGTTTGCGGACATCATGTCAATAGCCAATATCTGATATGAAGCATATTATTATCTTGGGTGACGGCATGGCAGATTGGCATGTGGAGTCGCTGGGCGGAAAGACGCTGCTCCAGTATGCCAAGACACCTTATATGGACATGCTTGCCAAAGTGGGCAGGACGGGTATGCTGAAGACGGTGCAGGACGGATTCCACCCTGGCTCAGAGGTGGCGAACTCGAGCATCCTCGGCTATGACCAGAACGAGGTGTATGAGGGTCGTGGCCCTTTAGAGGCTGCCAGCATCGGCGTGGAACTGGCTCCTGACGACATGGCGATTCGCAGCAACATCATCTGCATCGAGGGCGACCACATCAAGAACCATTCGTGTGGAAGGCTGGAGACAGAAGAGGGCGATGTGCTGATCAAGTATTTGCAGGAGAAGTTGGCGAATGACCCCGAAGTGGTGGAGAAGTATGGCAACGTGGTGCATTTCTATACGGGTGTGCAGTACAGGCATCTGCTGGTCATCAATGGTGGCAGCAAACACTTGGTGTGTACACCACCTCATGATGTGCCGCTGAAGCCGTGGAAGCCACTGCTGGTGAAGCCCGACCTGGAGGCGGAGAAGAAAGACCCTCACAAGTCGAAACTCTCGGCGACGGAGACGGCGGAGTTGCTGAATCTGCTGATTGTGAAGAGTCAGAAACTGTTGGGTGAACACCCGTTCAATGCTCAACGCATCGCTGAAGGGAAAGACCCAGCCAACTCCATCTGGCCCTGGGCAGGAGGCTATCGTCCGCACATGGTGCCGCTGACGACGACTTTCCCCCAGATTAAACGGGGTGCGGTCATCACGGCTGTTGACCTCATCAGGGGCATCGGCTCGCTGGCAGGCTTGCGGATCATCAATGTGGAAGGTGCTACGGGGCTTTACGATACCAACTATGAAGGGAAGGCACAGGCAGCCATTGAGGCGTTGAAGACGGACGATTTCGTCTATCTGCATATCGAGGCATCTGATGAGGCTGGACATGACGGCGACTTGGAACTGAAACTCCTGACAATTGAGAATCTGGACAGCCGTGCCATCAAACTTATCTACGAAGAGGTGAAGAACTGGGGAGTGGCTGGCACTCCGACGGCTGACTTGGAACCTGTTGCCATTGCCGTCTTGCCTGACCACCCGACGCCCATCGCACATCGGACACATACGAATGAACCGATTCCTTTCCTCATTTATGCTCCTGGCATCGAAGCGGATGATGTGGAGGTGTTTGACGAGGACGCTTGCAAGGCAGGTGCTTACGGACTGTTGGAAAAGGATGGGTTTATCAGAGCGTTTATGGATATAAAATAAGAAGATATGATATTTTACAGTACAAACGGACAGGCTCCTGTTGCTACGCTGGAAAAGGCGGTGGTGAAGGGGTTGGCAGAGGACAAGGGACTTTATATGCCAGAACGCATCAAGGCTCTTCCTCAGGAGTTTTTTGACCATATAGAGAACCTTTCATTCCAAGAGATTGCTTACACCGTGGCAGATGCCTTCTTCGGTGAAGATGTGCCTGCTGAGGATTTGAAGAAGATTGTGTATGACACGCTGGCGTTTGACTGCCCTTGTGTAAAGGTGACAGATAGTATCTATTCGTTGGAGTTGTTTCATGGTCCTACGTTGGCTTTCAAGGATGTGGGTGCCAGATTTATGGCTCGCCTGTTGCAGTATTTCTTGAAGAAAGAGGGTAAGGGACAGGTGAATGTGCTGGTGGCTACCTCGGGTGATACGGGAAGTGCGGTGGCAAATGGCTTCTTGGGCGTGGATGGCATTCATGTGTATGTGCTCTATCCGAAGGGAAAGGTAAGCCCGATTCAGGAGTGCCAGTTCACCACATTGGGCAAGAACATCACGGCAGTGGAGGTGGATGGTGTGTTTGACGATTGCCAGGCACTGGTGAAGAATGCCTTTATGGATGCCGACCTCAATGCTCACATGAGGCTGACATCAGCCAACTCTATCAACGTGGCACGTTTCCTCCCACAAGCGTTCTACTACTTCTATGCATACGCTCAGATGAAGAAACGTGGTTTGGCTGACCAACTGGTGGTGTGTGTGCCATCGGGCAATTTCGGCAATATCTGTTCGGCACTGTTTGGCAAGAAGATGGGGCTGCCCATCAAGCGTTTCATTGCTGCCAACAATGCTAACGACATCTTCTTCAAATATCTGCAAACAGGCAAGTATGAGCCGAAACCATCTGTTCAGACCATTGCTAATGCGATGGACGTGGGCGACCCGAGCAATTTTGCCCGTATCTACGACCTGTATGGCAAGAGTCATGCGGCGATTACGGCAGACATCAGCGGTGCTACTTACACGAATGAGCAGATTGCCGAAACCATTAAGGAGGTGAAAGCGAAGACGGGTTACGTGTGCGACCCTCATGGGGCATGTGGCTATCGTGCCTTGAAAGAAGGATTGAAGGAAGGCGAAGTGGGCGTGTTCCTCGAAACGGCTCACCCAGCCAAGTTCAAAGATACGGTGGATGGCATCCTTGGCGAGAACATCGAGATTCCTGCCAAACTTCAGGCATTCATGCAGGGAACGAAGCAGAGTGTGCCGATGGGCAGGGACTTTGCCGCCTTTAAGCAGTATCTTCTGGCTGAATAAAAAAAGGAGTGTTTCTATGAAATCGAGCAAGCAGCAAAAACGTACTGACATCACCCGCTTTCTGATGAAGGTGGCATTGGTGGTCGTGTCAACGGTATTGATTGTCTATTTCATGCCGAGGGGCGATGAGTTTGGCTATAAGTATGAGCAGAACATGCCTTGGAACTACGGTTTGCTGATTGCCAATACAAAGTTCCCTATCTTGAAGAATGACTCAGTCATTCATAAGGAGCGGGAACTGACCAAGCGACGTTTCCAGCCTTACTTCCACTATGAGAAAGAAGTGAAGGACAGTATGGTGAATCGTCTGTATCATCATGCCGCTCAAGAGTGGAATGGGGAGAACGCCACAATGTATGTACACCACATTGCGGTTTTGCTGGATACGATTTATCGTCATGGTGTGCTGTCTGTCGAAGACTATACGCAGCAATCGGACGAGGAGCATCACAAGAACATCCGCATTGTGAATGACAATTTGGCGACGTCTGTCCCTTTGTCCAGCGTTTATTCTCCACGTTCTGCCTACAAATACATCATGTCGGCAGACACAGCCAAATATTCGCGTCTGGTCTTGCAGCAGTACAATATCAATGAACTGATTCAACCCAACTTGACCTATGATGAGATGATGTCGAAGGAAGAGTTGGATGAGCAGTTGCAGGGCATTTCGAACTATAGCGGTTTTGTGCAGGCAGGACAGAAGATTATTGACCGTGGCGAGACGGTGACAGATGAGATTTACGATATTTTGTATTCCTATCAGAAAGACTTTGAACGGCGGAACACGGATAGTGCGGAACTGCCTTATAAGTCTATCGGGCAGACCATCTTTGTGCTGGTCATCCTCACCATCCTCATTTCCTATCTGACGCTTTTCCGTGCAGATTATTTCGACAATGCCCGTAGTGGCATTCTGCTTTTCGCTTTGCCTGTGGCTTTCTGCATCATCGCCTCGTTGATGATGTCGCATAAGATACTGAATGTGTTCATGTTGCCATGTTGTATGGTGCCTATCATCATCCGTGTGTTCATGGATTCTCGTACCGCCTTTATGTTCCACACGGGCATGGTGCTCATCATCTCTCTGATGCTGACCAGCAACTATGAGTTCATTATCTTGCAGTTGGTGGCAGGTATGGTTGCCATCCAGACCTTGCGTGAACTCTCACAGCGTTCGCAGATTATCCGCACGGCGTTCATCATTTTCTGTGTCTATGTGATATTCTATACGGGTTATTCGCTCTACCATGAGAACGGCGTCAAGATGGACACGTGGATGTATGTGTGCTTCTCTGTGAATTGTGTGCTGCTGATGTTCACCTATCCGATGCTGTGGGTGTTTGAGAAACTCTTCGGCTTTGTCAGCGATGTGACGCTGGTAGAATTGAGCAATGTGCACAATCCGCTTTTGCAGCGAATGACAGAAGTGGCTCCTGGCACTTTCCAGCACTCCATGCAGGTGGCAAACCTCAGTGCGGAGGTGGCGAACAAGATTGGAGGAAAGGCACAGTTGGTGCGTACAGGTGCCCTCTATCATGACATTGGCAAGATGGAGCGTCCTGTCTTCTTCACGGAGAATCAGAACGGTGTGTCGCCTCACAAGCACTTGACCCCGTTGAAGAGTGCCGAGGTCATCATTGCCCATGTAGCCAATGGTGTGGCACTTGCCGATAAGAATCACATCCCCAATTCCATCAAGCGTTTCATCCTCACGCACCACGGAAAGGGCAAGGCGAAGTATTTCTACATCACTTACAAAAACGAGCATCCAGACGAAGAGATTGATGAGGCAGCATTCACCTATCCTGGTCCGAACCCCAGCACGAAGGAAGAGGCAATCCTGATGATGTGTGATGCTACAGAAGCAGCCTCACGTTCCCTGCCAGAATACACGGAAGAGAGCATCAATCAGTTGGTTGACAGGATTATAGATGCCCAAGTGGCAGAAGGATTCTTTAGCGAGTGCTCCATCACGTTCAAGGATATTGCCGTGGCAAAAGCCGTCTTGAAAGATAAGTTGAAGACCATCTACCACACACGCATTTCCTATCCGGAACTGAACAATGCAACCAATGAGTTGTAGGCTTTCTGCAGAAGGGGAATGCGACGGGGTGAGAGAAAGAGAAACAAGGTAAAAAGATATAATAGGTAAAGAGAAAAATGAAGAATAAACTTTGGCAGACATTTCTGCTTGTGCTTCTGGTGCTGGTGGCATTGATAGGCTTGTTCTATCTGCCACGCATGAAGATGTTTGACACCGACCTTCGTCGTGTGAACATCCTCAGCGATGTGCAGCGTCGTGATAAGGACGGCAAGATATTGGCAGAAGTCGTCGCCGATTCGCTCGATGGCTATGTGGAGCAAGGCGTTGATTCTGCAGCCATCAAGGTCAAGCAACTGCATTATGTCGATTCCGTTCCTGTCGGAATGACCGCCACCGAGGATTTTGCGGACATAAAGGGTGTCAATCGTGAGATGGACATCTTCTATGCAGCACTTGACCATGTGTCAGAGCGTCCTGTACGCATCGCCTACTTTGGCGATTCTTATATTGAGGGCGATATCCTTACGATGGACTTGCGAGGATTGTTGCAGCAGAAATACGGTGGTCGAGGCGTTGGTTTTGTGGAGATTCAGTGTGTCTCTTCCGATTTTCGCCGTTCCCTCACCACCAAACGCAGTGGTTGGAGCAATTATCATGCCAATGAGAAAGGCAGAGGATTCAAGGCTTCGTTGCAGGGTCCTGCTGGCAGTTATTTTATCCCCAGTGGGTCGGCCACTTACGAGATGCGTGGCACCAAAAATGTCTATCCCAACTTGTTGGATACAGCCGAGGTGGCAACCGTCTATTTCACGCCGGGCACAGGGTTGAACATCAACTATGCCATCAATGGCGGTGAAAGCCAGTCGCTCTTCTCCAATGGCACCCCTGTCGAGCCAGAAACATACGAGGAGGTGATAGAGGAACTCGACTCCGATTCGGTGGTACATTACAAGACCGTCACTCGCCAAGTGGCTCAGGCAACCAACGACGCTTGCTATGTGAAGGCAGAGTCAGTGAAAGGTCGCATCGGAAAGTTCAACATGAAGATTTCGGGCGGTGGCGGGTCACGCTTTTATGGTGTGGCTCTCGACGGACAGCATGGTATCTCGCTCGATAACTTCAGCATGAGAGGCAGCGGTGGTCAGCACCTGCTCAAAGTGCCTCAAGAGACCTTGCGAAGTTTTGCCGCTGTGCGTCCTTATGACCTCATCATCCTCCATTTCGGCCTGAACGTGGCAGGGCCTAAGCAGAAAGATTACAGTTCGTATGTGTCGCAGATAGGGAAGGTGGTGGAGCACATGAAAGATGCGTATCCCCATGCCAGCATCCTGATTGTCAGCATTGGCGACCGTGACGCTCGTGGCTCTGACGGACAGATGCACACGATGGGCGGCATTCAGGAGTTGGTTTCTTATCAGCGAAAGATGGCAAGCGACCAGCACGTGGCATTCTGGAATCTCTACGAGGCGATGGGTGGCGACGGAAGTCTTGTCAAGATGGTGGAGAACAAACAGGCAAATAAGGATTACACCCACATCAATTTTGCAGGAGGTCGTCATCTGGCAGAACTGCTGTTTGATGTGCTGATGAACGGAAAAAAGAATTACGACAATCGTGTTCATTAACGCTCGACATATCATCCGCATGGCACTCGGTGTCTTCGTTTTCGTCCTCTTCGGAAGCGGAGCCGTTGCTCAGTCGCTTTACACGCCCTTCCCCTCCAACTTCCGCAACACGCGTTCCAACGAGTTGATAGAGGGTTCTTCGCTTGAACCTGTGTTCAAGAAGTTGCAGCAGAAGAAGACGGTGAAAGTCATGCAGATAGGCGACTCCCACGTCAAGGGAAACTACCTGCCACGTGCACTTGGCAACACCCTGCAGAACTACTTTCCACGCCTCGAATTCGCCTACTATGGCATCAACGGGGCATGGGCACGTCGTTTCTACGAGCAGGACATGATTAACCGTGTGGCAACCGAGCGTCCCGACCTCGTGGTCATCTCCTTTGGCACCAACGAGGCGCATGGCAATACCATCGACGAGCGTGCTCATGCCGAAACCATGAACCTGCTCACACAGCGTATCAGCGAGCGATGCCCAGACGTGTGTTTCCTCTTCACCACACCTCCTGGCAGTTATATCTCTCAGCGGACAGGCAGTTACACGACGGGCAGGGGACGTTACAGGCGGACACACTACAACACCGTGAAGGTGCCCAATGCCAACACCGCCAATGTGGCTCGCAGTATCGTCAAGTTCTGCCAGACGCACTACTTTGCCGTGTGGGACATCTACACCATTGCCGGCGGTGCTACATCCGCCTGTTCCAATTGGCGAGATGCAGGCTTGATGAACACCGACTGCATCCACTACCTCGCCTCTGGTTACACCCTTCAGGGGAAACTGCTTGGCGAGGCTATCTACAAAGCATATTCAGGTACTGCCGTGTCGGGTAGTCAGACGCGTATGATGCACGGCTCCACACCGCAGGAGCAGAAGCCTTACATGTCAGTAAAAGGATTTTAAGAAATGTTTGACATCGATTTTTCACGCCTCATAGAACAGTTGCTCTATCAGCCCGATTCCCCGATGATTTTCTCTTCGGGCATATTCCTGTTCTTGTTTTTAGGATTCACACTCATCTATAACTGTCTCAGCAAGGCAGACACCCTCCGCATTCTTTTCGTCACCCTCTTCTCTTATTATTTCTACTATAAGAGCAGCGGCTTTTTCTTCTGGCTGTTGGCGTTGGTGACCACTTCCGACTATTTCATCGCACGAGCCATCGGCGGCGTGAAAGAACGGGGCGGGTTGGCAAAGACCCTTGTCTTCCTCTCGCTGGTGCTCGACTTGGGGCTTCTTGTCTTTTTCAAATATACCAATTTCCTCGGAGATACCATCTGCACCCTGCTCGAAAACAACGGCATCCACGTGCCTTCCTCCATCACTGGCTCCTACCTGAAAGCCGTTGTGTGGCAGCCACGCGACATCTTCCTGCCCGTGGGCATTTCCTTCTTCACCTTCCAGTCGCTGAGTTACACCATCGATGTCTATCGAGGCAACATCAAGCCCCTCAATCGGCTGCTCGATTATGCCTTCTACGTCAGTTTCTTCCCTCAGTTGGTGGCAGGCCCCATCGTTCGTGCTCGCGACTTCATCCCACAGATTCGCCGTCCGCTCATGGTCACCGATGCCATGTTTGGCACGGGTGTCTTCTACATCATTGCCGGACTCTTCAAGAAAGCCGTCATCTCCGACTATATCAGCGTCAACTTCGTCGAGCGTATCTTCGACCAGCCCGACCTGTACAGCGGACTTGAAAACCTCCTTGCCGTCTATGGCTACACCCTTCAGATTTACTGCGACTTTTCGGGCTATTCCGACATGGCAATCGGCATCGCCCTCCTGCTCGGGTTCGAGTTCCCCAAGAACTTCGACAGCCCCTACAAGTCTGCCTCCATCACCGAGTTCTGGCGGCGTTGGCACATCAGCCTCTCTTCCTGGCTCAAGGACTACCTGTACATCTCCCTGGGCGGCAACCGTCACGGCAAGTTCCGTCAATACTTCAACCTGCTCATGACCATGCTCCTCGGCGGCCTTTGGCACGGAGCCTCCCTCAACTTCATCCTGTGGGGCGGCATCCACGGCGTGCTCCTTTGCCTCGACAAAATCTGGCATTCCCTCTGTGGAGTGCTCAGCCCGTTGACCTATCTGCCGAGCAAGAAGACCCCCTCTCCAACCCTCCCCCATAATGGGGAGGGAGCACCATTCGGATTGGGTAACATTACATCCTCCCCATTATGGGGGAGGGATGGAGAGAGGGTCTTCCTGTTGCTGGGCGGCATCATCACCTTCCACCTTGTCGCCGCCTGCTGGGTGCTCTTCCGTGCCCAGTCTTTCGGCATCGCCGAGCAGGTCTTCCACCAGATTTTCTACAAGTTCGAGCCGCAGATTTTCCTCCAGTGGTGCCAGTCATACGCCGCCGTCGGCAGCCTCATGCTCCTTGGCTACGTGCTCCACTTCCTGCCCCAGACACTCTCCGACAAGAGCAAGGTCTTCGTCACGAAATGCCCCTTGGTGGTCAAAGCCCTCCTCATCGTCATCGTTATCTTTATCGTCATCCAAATCAAATCGAGCGACGTGCAGCCCTTCATCTATTTCCAGTTCTGAGGAAGTATTATAAGTGAAAAATGAAAAATTTGCTATCACAGCAGTTGCCAATGGTTGACCGTGCAAGTGCGGTAGCAAATTTTTCACTTTTCACTCATCACTTTTCATTTGTCATCCATCTCCTGCTGATACTCGTATCCGTTCTCCGCAATCGCCTGTTGCAGAGGCTGATGCGGATAGAACCGAACCTTCACGCCCTTGATGCTGTCCGCAGGCTCTCCCAAGGCATCCGATGTCTCTGCCGATGCCGAGTTGATGACCGGCTTCAGCGTGCCGATGCCGTCAATCTGCACCGTGCGGCCAATCTTCAGGTAGTGAGAGACACGATCCATGAGTGCACCCACCACGCCCATTGTTTTACTGGGATTCTCGCCACATGATTCCGCACACTCCTTCACCAACTCCTTGAAGGTGATGATGGGCAGTGCAGGCGACTGATAAATCCATGCATCATGCTGTCCGTCTGGACGCACGATTTTCTTCCTTGCTTTTCTTACGACTAACATACGTTCTCCTTTCTTTTATAAATGTTTATCCGTTCTTGTTGTTCGCATTTTCCCGTTCCTCCTGCCTACGCTCTTCTTTCCCTCCTAACCCACATTTCTCTTTCTCTCTTCTCCACTTTTTTCCATCCCCGTCCAAGAGTAAAATCCTCGGCTCGACACCCCTCAAACCACTCCCTCGCAACCCCTCAAGTGGTGTGACTCACACCGCCCTGGTGGTCTGAGTCACACCACCGAGGCGGTCTGACTCAGACCACTTTTGAGGCTTCGAGGTGATGGTTTTTAGGGTGAAGAGTATGTGTTGGAAGGTGGGGTGGGGGTGCTGGCGGATTAGAGTCCGCCATCGGCAATCCATAGATGCTGCTCGTTGTCATTTCTGATGGCGATGTGCTTCTGTTCTTGTTTTCCGTCGGGGTGGGTGAGGGTGTAGAACACGTAGGTTCCGATGTAGTTGTCATCGTGACGTTCCTTGAAGTCTGTCGCTTTGCAGCCTTTCATGTTTTCTGAGAGTGCGGGGAGGACGTTCTTGTAATAAATCAGGGCTTCGCTGGCATGGTTGGTGTCGCCTGTGATGATGGCTTGGATGATACGCTGGGCGGCTTGCGTGGCTGTTTCTTTCTGCAACAAGCGGAGTCTTTTGTCGGTTGTTTTTGTATCTTTCTCCAAGTCTGTCCATTGGCAATCAGGAATTTGTGTGAGATTTGCCTTGTTCATCATTACGTTATACTGGATGTTGTCAATGTGTAGCAGCAGTGTCTTCTGCCCCTTGCGGGCGAGCCATAGTTTGACGAATCTCAGCAAGCCGTCGTTCTTTGTGAAGACATTTTCCACTTCCACTTCGCAGTCGCCCATCTTCCCCGTTTCGAGCAGTTGTTGCAAGTCGCTGTTTTTCTCCGTTCCTCGGAAGGTGAGAATGACTGTGGAGTCAGTTTCTGTGCTGGTCAACTGGTTTTTCTTGGAGAAATCGATGGCTGACTTCTGCATCGCCAACAGACGGTCGGGATAGAGCAGGTTGATGAAGTGTTCGAGGAAGTTTGCCGAGCGTGTGCCTTTCAGATAGAGCACGTCGGGAATCCACAGATATTGTGCTTGACCGTCACATACGATGGTGCGTCCGCCTTGTTTCTCTGCTCGATAGAAGACGCTGTCATTTTGCCGAAGCAGTCCAATGTCGATTCTCACAAAGTCAGCCTCGGGGTCGAAATAGGCAAAATTCTCATGGGGAGTGGTGCGGGCATAGATGGTCATCTGGAAACTGCCCACGTTCTGCACGCTTCGGATGCTCTGTTCTAAATACATTCCATGCGAGTTGTCGGCAACGGCAGGTGTGGAGAAGAAATGGTTCCAGCCGATGACAATGCCGAGCAGAAATGCGGCTGCGGCGGCGATGGGTCGCCAAATTCGATGGTGGATGGTGGTCGTTTTTGGAGTCACAGATGCCTCTTGTGGTTGCAGAACTTTGAAGGTTTCGGAGAGTTCCTCGTAATAGGCTTTGCACTCAGGGCATTCTGCCATGTGTTGCTTGCATTCAGCCTGTGTCTGCATGTTGATGGTGGTGTCGAAAAGGTCAACCACTTTATTCTTAAATTCTTCGCAATTCATTTTCTTTTGTTTTTAGAGTTCATGTTTTGTTTGTTTCATTGCTCGACGGATTTTCTCCAGTCCGTAGAGGAATCGGGATTTTACCGTCGGCAGTGGGATGGAAAGAATCTCTGCCACATCAGCAAAACTGTTGTTGCCATAGATTCTGAGTCGGATTACTTCGGCTTGTTCTTCGGGGATGTCCTTCAGTAGTTGTGTGATTCGTTGGATGTCTGCCTCATTGTTTTCTGTGGGAATGTCTGCCATGTCGAGGCGAGCATCTAAAGGAATCGTTCTGTGTCGTCCTGATGAGGATAGCCGTGAAGTGCAGAGGTTCGACAGCGTGCGGAAGAGGTATTTACGCCAGTCTTTCACTTCGTCTCCTTGCTTGTCGGCGAGTTTGTTGCAGATTTTCAGGTAGGCGTCTTGTAGCACGTCTTTCGCATCGTCGGCATTGCCCAATCTGTAACACGCATATCTCATCAGATGAGATTTCTCATGTTGCAGCAATTCTGCAAACTCGTTCATGGTAATGTTGTTTTCTCTATTCATTGCCTTTTTGTTGTTTTTTAGATGCATCTGACATAAAGACTCGGAAATGTCCAAAAAGATTTAAATGAACGAGATGAATTATGAAAATAGTGGGGGAAAAAGTCAAGGAAAAATGACCAAGGGGATGAACCGTGTTGGTGCATCCCCTTGGCTATATGTGCATTGGTGTGAGGACAAAATCTATGCTTTCTTCGTTTCCATCTTATGAAACAGAGAGATGAGGATGGAGCCGAGGATGCCTGCGGAAAGGGAGCCGAGCAGGACGGCTATCTTGCCGGAGGAGCGGAGAATGTCTGTGGTTTGAGGAGCGAGTTCGCCGAAGGAGAGGGTATCGACGAAAATCGCCATTGTGAAACCGATACCTCCCAGACAGGCGACAGCGAAAAGCATTTTCCAAGATGCCCCTTCAGGCATGGCTCCCACTTTACACTTGATGGCAATGAAACTGGCAAGTGTGATGCCGATAGGTTTGCCGAGCAAGAGTCCGAAGAAGATGCCCATGCCGACGAAGCCAGCACCTTCGATGCCTGGCAATGCTTGGAAAATATTGAAGAAACTGATGTCGGGAATGACAACTCCAGCGTTGGCAAGTGCAAAAATCGGCATGATGAGGAAGTTGACCCACGGATTGAGGGCATGTTCGAGGCGATAGGACATGCCAATGGAGTTGTTTGTGATGTAACTCATTCTGCGGAGGCAATGACGCTGAGGACCATTGGGGAAGGGGGCACCTTCTTCAAATTCGTCGTTGTCATATCGAGAAAGGCGAGTGAGGTACTTTCGGTTGTTGCGGTCGAGGAAAGAGCGGTTGAAACGTGCATCCATTGGAATCATGAATGCCATGACCACGCCCGACATGGTGGAGTGGATGCCTGAATAGTAGAACAGGAACCAAACGACGATGGCGGGGATGAGGTAGTACATCATGCGTTTCTCGCCGAGTTTGTTCATGATGAAGATGCCTGCCAGAATGAGCAGGGCAACGAACAGGAGGGGAAGGTTGATGTCGCCTCCATAGAAAAATGCAACGACGAGGATGGCTCCGAGGTCGTCGGCGATGGCAAGTGCCGTGAGGAAAATCTTCAAGGAAACGGGCACTTTGTTGCCAAGAATGGACATGATGCCCACAGCGAATGCGATGTCTGTGGCTGTCGGGATTCCCCAACCGCCAGCCGTGGTTGTGCCTGCATTGAAAAGCAAGAAGAACAGAGCGGGGGCTGCCATTCCGCCAGCGGCGGCGATGACTGGCAGGAGGGCTTTCTTGACGCTGGAAAGTTCTCCGCAAACTACTTCACGCTTGATTTCGAGTCCGACGGTGAAGAAGAACACCACCATGAGAATGTCGTTGATGAATTTCTCGACGGTCATGTCTTGAGGGAAACTGACGGTGAAACTCTCGTTGCTGATGGTCATGGAGAGGTTGGTCTCGAGAATCTCATGATAGAGATGAGCCGTCGCAGGCAAGTTTGCCAAAAGCATCGCTATGATGACACACAACAAAAGGGTGACACCCCCTGCCCAGGGCTGGTTCATGAAGTTCTTTCCTGAGAGTTTCATGGAATGCAGTCCTTTGTTCCAAGTGTAGAGTGGGATGAGTCGCATGAGGAAATAGGTGTTTTGTGTTAATATTTGAATTTCTGTTATTGCTTATTTGTCATTGATGGCAACCGAATCTGTTATGTTTTCTTTGTTTTTGTGTGTCCGCAAGTATTCTTTGGGTGTCTCGCCAGTTACTCGCTTGAAGAAACGGCTGAAACTGCTGATTGTCTGGAAGTTGAGCAGGTCTCTGATTTGGCTGAGT
This sequence comes from uncultured Prevotellaceae bacterium, assembly GCA_937892315.1. The sequence continues at coordinate 22,857 of CALAVF010000144.1, forward strand.
GTGTAGTTGTGTACGACCATGTACACAATGGCTTTCTTTACGACCGACTCGTCAATCCAGGTAGATGCATTCTTCTTGCTGTAACTGACACAGACGAAGGAGAGGTATTTGCTGGAGATGCCAAGCAGATTGGCGTAGTAATGCACGGTGCGATGTTCCTGTGAGTGCTTGTTCAAGGCAGCGAGGAAGCGGCAGTAAATATCATATTGGTGAGAGTTGTAGTTACCGTCTTCTTGTTGTATGAGGTCATGCTTGTGTATGTTCATGTTCTCGACGAAGAGGGCATTAAGCATACTACGTAAATAAACTTCCTTGTATTCGTATGAAGGTGCAAGTATGTCGTGTTTGATTTCTTGATATATGCTTAAAAGCCTTGGCTTCTGCTCGTCAGGCATTTCGGACACAAAGTAGCGTTGGGCTGCTTTGGTGGTGCTATAAGTCATGCCAAGATCCTTGAAGGTCTCAATGATAACCTTTGGATAGATAACGAGCATGAAGTAACTGATATCAGGGCTGACGTAGATGGGATTGATGACGCTATCGGGCATCGTGGTAATCATCATGCCCTCAGTCAGAGTCTCCACATTTCCGTTGATGTTGAGCCGGTACTCTCCTTTGTAGATGTACAGACAGGTCATCTGGTAGAGTTTGTTGCCAGTGGGGAATCGAAAAGAAACGAGCGGATTGGTACCGTTCAGCGTGTCAAAACAAAGTATATAATCACGGATGCCAGCCGAAGGGATGATTCCGTCTCGGGTGAAGGAATCTGTGTATTCTATGTATCCACTGTTGTGGAGAGGTTGCTGAGATTTTGTTGTATATGGCATGGCTGTTAGTCCTCCTGATATTTGTTTCTGCGAAAGTTCAGAGACTTTCTGTTATGCTTTTTGATGAATTCGTTGGGTGACAAACCCGTGATTCGCTTGAAAAACCTGCCGAAGAAACTTTGGCTGGGGAAGTTGAATTCCTTGCTGATGGTTTTGATCTTGTGCTCGTTGATGTACAACACCTGTTTGATAGCATGTGTCACATATTGGTCAATCACTACAGAAGCGGAAAAGCCCGTGACGGTTTGCGAGATGGTTGACAGGTACTTAGGTGTGATGTCGAGAGCCTTTGCATAAGATTGCACCGAGCGTTCTTGCTTATACTTTTTGCTGAGTGTTTTGAGAAATTCGTTGAACAGGTGATACTGCTTGGAAGTCTTCGTGTGCGTGATGATGTCTTCAGCCTTTGCCATCGAGAAGAGTTTGGCAATGTATGCTGTTTGGTAAGCACGTAGCACAATTTCTTTCATGACGTAGTTGGGGCGATCGTGCTCACTCTTGATTCGTTGATAGCAACTCAGCAGTGCATTCGTCGTTTCTTGATTCAGGTGCAGATGATAGAACATGAATGCTCTGATGGGGAGTTTCTGACCGATTTTGCTATGGTCATAGATGTCGTTCATGATGTAACTGCGGGTCAGGAAAGAGAAATACAGGCATTTCGACTCCTGAATGGTTATCCTCATGCAAGGCAAAATGGCAAGATACTCATTTGAATGTATTTCTATTTCTGTGCATCCCACGATGGCGTGCAATGTTCCTCTGAGCACAATTATCACGTAAACATAATCCTCGTTGTATCGCTCTTGGCGAGCATGAATCATCGGATTAGTTTTCTCTTCCAGATTATCCATAATCATGTACTTGTCTTCAAATGAAGAAAAGTACACATCCTTTGAATGTTCTTTCGTGATAAGGTTTTGTGAGTTTATCATGTGTAGATTGATATTAGTTAGTTGGCAACTCTGTTTCTTTGGCTGCACGTAAAATTAACGTGGTTGCCCCAATGGTGATGATGGCTCCGTCTTCCAGATTGATGCGGTCTGTATCTCGCAAGATTTCATTCATGTAGAAGGTGCCGGTGTCGCTCGGAGCGTCACGCAGAATGTACTGCAACTTTCCTTGCTTGTTTCGTTTCACCGTAATGACACAATGAAATGTGTCGATACTGGGGTCTCGTGTTTCTATGGGTTTGTTGATGTTTGTTCCTTTCAGATATCTGCCAAATTCGTTTTCGCCGAAATCGAGAGGGATGACTTGCTTGTATGCGAACTTGTTTTCTACCACCACAATGCTGCCGAAGTCTTGGTTAAACGCCTGCTCATCAAGGGTTTTCTCCTCGTGGCGGTTGGAGATCGGAAAGAGCGTCGTGTAGGGAAAGAGTG
>CALAVF010000145.1 GCA_937892315.1 uncultured Prevotellaceae bacterium
CCCAGGCCTGAAGATTGTCTTCACTGGGTCGCCCGTGATGCGTCTGAAGGAAGAGAACCCCGAACTCAACGGCATCGTGAAGTCGTACAACCTGCGTGGCTTCTCGTTCCGCGAGTTCCTGAACCTCTCCACCGGCTTGCAGTTGCGTCCTTACACACTCGACGAAATCATCAACAACCACCGACAGATTGCAACGGAAATCTTCTCGAAAGTTAATCCTCGCGAATACTTCCAGGCATACCTCCACCACGGTTTCTACCCGTTCTTCCTCGACAAAGCGAACTACAGCGAGAACTTGCTGAAGAACATGAATATGATGATCGAGGTGGACATCTTGATTATCAAGCAGATTGAACTGAAATATCTGGCAAAAATCAAGCAACTTTTCTATATGCTCACCACGAGCGGCAGCAGTGTGCCCAATGTCAGCCAGTTGGCACAGGAACTGGGCATGAGCCGTGCCACGGTGATGCACTACATCAAGTATCTGGAGGAGGCTCGACTGGTCAACATGATTTATGGGAAAGGCGACGAATTCCCCAAGAAACCCGCCCGTGTGCTGCTGCACAACTCCAACCTCATGTACAGTTTCTACCCCCGCTGCTTCGACGAGCATGACGTGCTGGAGACCTTCTTCTGCAACACGCTCTGGAAAGACCACAAGGTGAACAAGCACGGCAACCTCTGCTCCTTCCTCATCGACGAGCAACTGGAGTTCAAGATTGCCGAGCACAGCACCAAACTGAAGAGCAAGGCAAAGTCGCTCTATGCCGTCAACCAGTGCGACATCGGCGAAGGCAACCAAATTCCTCTCTGGATTTTCGGATTCCTCTACTAAGATTATATTATACATTATAAATTATCAATTATTATTATGGGTAAAGAAAAGAAATTTATCACGTGTGATGGTAACACCGCTGCGGCTCATGTAGCCTATATGTTCTCCGAGGTGGCTGCCATCTACCCTATCACTCCATCGTCTCCCATGGCTGAGCACGTGGATGAGTGGGCTGTTGCAGGTCGCAAGAACCTTTTCGGCGACACTGTTCTCGTTCAGGAAATGCAGTCAGAGGCTGGGGCTGCCGGTGCCGTTCACGGTTCGCTGCAGGCTG
>CALAVF010000146.1 GCA_937892315.1 uncultured Prevotellaceae bacterium
CATCGTAATGTGGTCTTTGTACACCTTCTCGGGGTCGTAGCCATGAGAGACAAAGAGAATGTTACGCTTGAGATTTTTCTTCACGACAAACCACGGGCCGCCACCGAAACCGAGTCCTTTTCGCTGACCAATGGTGTAGAACCACAGCCCTTTGTGTTCTCCGATTTTATGCCCCGTTTCGATTTCACGCACATCGCCTGGATTCTCACCCAGATGGGCTTTGATATACTCGCGGAAATCGATATTGCCCAGGAAACAGATGCCTTGGCTGTCTTTGCGTTCGGCATTCAGCAGGTGGGCTTTCTCTGCCATTTCACGCACTTCATGCTTCCACAGATGCCCAATGGGAAACTTGAGTTTGGATACTTGCAGAGAGTTGATTTGACAAAGGAAATCCGTCTGGTCTTTCACGGGGTCGGGCGATGTGGAGAGCCACACTTTGCCGTCGATGGTTGTGGTGGTGGCATAATGTCCTGTCGCCGTCGCATCAAACTCCTTGCCGGCAACCTCTTCAAAACAGCCAAACTTGATGAGTTTGTTGCACATCACGTCGGGGTTGGGCGTGAGCCCCTGACGCGCCTTGTCCATGGTGTATCCCACGACCTTGTCCCAATATTCGTTGTGCAGGTCAATCACATCGAAAGGCAAGCCATACCGACGGGCAAGCCACTGGCAAATCTCCACATCCTCCTCGGAGGTGCAGTTCCATTCGGTATCCTTGTCGGGACCAATCTTGATGTAGAAAAGGTGCGGGTCAATCCCCTGCTCTTTCAGCAGATGGACGGAAACGGCGGAGTCCACCCCACCAGAAACTAAGGCTGCGACAGACATCTATTTACTTACTTGACATTGCAGATTTCAGATTCTTGCTAATCTCCAGCATCTTGTCTATCGGCTTCACTGCCTGACGAGCAATTTCGGGGTCCACTTCGATGGTGGGCCATTCGTATTTCAAGGTGTTGTAGAGTTTCTTCAAGGTGTTGAGTTTCATGAACGAACACTCGTTGCATGAACAGCCAATGGTCTCGCTGGCTTCGGGAGGTGCAGGGATGAAAAGTTTCTCGGGACACGCCTTGGTCATCTCGTGCAGGATGCCGCTTTCAGTTGCCACGATGAACTCAGTCGCTTCGTCCTTGATAGCAAAATTCAGCAGGCCTGCCGTAGAGCCAATGACATCTGCCACCTTCTGAATGGGTGCGGGACACTCGGGATGCACCAAAATCTTTGCATTCGGATGCTCTGCCTTCAGGGCAAGAATCTTCTCCAGAGAGAACTGCCCGTGTACGTGACAACCGCCATTCCACAGCAGCATCTGCCGTCCCGTAATGGAGTTGATATAGTCCCCCAGATTCTTGTCGGGTCCGAAGATAAGTTTCTCATTCTGAGGGAATGAGTCGATGACTAATTTAGCGTTACTTGAAGTGACAACCACATCCGTCAAAGCCTTCACGGCTGCCGTCGTGTTGACATAACTGACCACCTTGTGATTGGGATGCTCGGCGATGAACTTCTTCAAGTCCTCGGCATTGCAACTGTCGGCAAGCGAACAACCTGCATTCAGGTCGAGCACCAGCACTTTCTTGTCAGGACAAAGAATCTTGTTGGTCTCGCCCATGAAATGAACGCCACACATGACGATGATGTCAGCGTCGGTCTTTGCCGACCACTGTGCCAAAGCGAGCGAATCGCCCACAAAATCAGCAATGTCCTGCACGGCACCGTCTGTATAGTAATGTGCCAAAATGACCGCATTCTTCTCCTTGCACATCTTGCGGATTTCGGCATTCAAGTCAATTCCTTCAGGGATAGGCTCATCGACATATCCCTTCGCTTTCCAAGAATCTTTCACTTCCATAATAACATATTTTTGAATTACGCTGCAAAGTTAGTGAAAACCCGATGCAGAACAAAATAAATAGGTCTATTTTAAATATATTTATACAAGTTTCGCAAGTGCTCAACTTGAGCGGTTATGCGGTTTTCGGGTTTTACG
>CALAVF010000147.1 GCA_937892315.1 uncultured Prevotellaceae bacterium
GGCTGGCATCAATGGCCACCACCTCACTGCGCTGCATGGCAGTAGGATTGCTGACAGTCAGCGTTACGGGCTGTGCCAACAGGTTCGTTATGAATAGAGGCATAACACACGTTAATATTATTTTCTTCATAGCGGTAGCAAATTTTTCACTCTTCACTCTTCATTTTCCTTCGTAAGTCTGAAAAACGATGTAGTCGCCATCGGCATGGATGGTGAAGGTGTCGGTAAGGGTTTCGTTGAGGGTGCCTTGCCACCATTCCCTGTAGGGATAGGATTGCCATCGAAGTCCGTCGGAGGTGAGGGTGGTGGCTGTGAGGTTGAAGATGCTGACCTGCTGGCGAGGAAAGGACGGGAAGGTTTGGGTGCCGTGGCAGGGGGTGAAGGTGCCGTGGTCGGTGTACATGACGGGCAGGATGTGGAACTCTCTCTGGTAGAAAGACATAAGGGAGATGTTGCCCAGGGCGTGGTCTTCGCGTTTGCCAGTGCAGCCCAGGTAGGCAATCGTCTTGAAGCCCTGCTGGATGGCGAAGCGTGTCGCTTTGGTGAGGTCGTTGTATTCCTGCTCGCTATAGGTGTGGATGCGATCGGGAAACTGCCGTTTGGTGTCGTCGGTCAGCGAGTCGCCGTCACCCACGATGGCATGAGGCATGATGCCGTGGGAAAGGACAGTCTCGGCGGCTCCGTCGCAACAAATGAGGTGGGAGGTGTTGTGGAGGATGGAGAGTGGAATAGGGTGGGTGGGATAGTCGCCGTTGGCAAGTATCACACAGTCAAAAGGCTTGGGGCAACGCTCCCAAGAATCATTTTTCACATAAGTTTTTTCCATTTGTAGTATCCGTATATGGCAATGATGGTGTAAAGTGTGTAGAGGGCGGCATAGAAGTAGATGCCTTTGTAGATGTAGAGGACGGCGGAGACGGCATCGACAGCGACCCATGTCCACCACTGCTCCAGCCATTTGCGAGCCAGCATCCACATGCCGACAATGGAGAGGGCGGTGGTGAAACTGTCCCACCACGGCACGGTGCTGTCGGTGTAGGTTTGTAGGATGAAGCCGATGGCAATGAAAGCGAGGAGGAAGGTGCCCAGCAGTAGCCAATACTTGCCCTTGGGTGTATGAGTGATGGGCAACTCCTTCTTCAACGAGTGTTCTTGGGAGCGTTGCCCCTTTAACGAATGTTCTTGGGAGCGTTGCCCCAAGTCTTTTGTGCCGAACTGCCACACACAGAAACCGTACACGGCGGCAATGAGGTAGTAAACATTGATGCCGAAGTCGGCATAAAGCCCTGCCTCATAATAAACAAAAAGTGAGATGGCGGGCATGATGATGCCCGTCACCCACATCCAAATGGAGGCTTTGAGTTCTTGGTACAGGTAGATGATGCCTGTGATGGTGCCAAGAATCTCTATCCAGTTGTTAATCAGATAATCTTTCATTCCGAATGGAGGAAATCGCCCTGTGCATGGGCTGGTCAAAAGTTCAGCGACAGGTGTGCCATGAAGTGGAGGGGTGCCTGTGGGGCAAAGCCGCTCTCGTAGAGGTCGGTTGTCCATGCGTATGCCTTGCCGTTTGCGTCCTTGCCCACTTCGCAGTATGCCCAGCCGTTGTTGTCGTACTTGAGCGAGGTGAGGTTATAGAGGGTCACACCGACGGTGGCACTCTGGATACTCTTCATCTTGAACGTGTAGGACAGGTCGAGGTTGTTGGTGAAGTAGTCGGAGAGGGTCATCTTGATGCACTCGTCGCCCACTTTGGCATAGCGGAAGCCCGTGTTGGTCATGTACTGCTCACCGATGTACTGGCTCTGCAACTGTGCCTTGAAGCCTTTCCACGAGAAGGTAAAGATGTTGTTGAAAATGACATCGGGAGAGAAGGACGTGTGGGTGTCGCCGAGGTTGAGGGTGCCCTGACTGTTCCAGTCGTCACCACCGCTGTTTTCGTAGGCGATACCATCTACGGCAGACACCGTCCAATCCTTGTTGCGGTTCTTGCTGAAAGTGGCGTTCACATCCCAACGGAACCACTTGACAGGCTGATAGGCAGCCTCCAACTCAATGCCAGCACGGTAGGACTTGCCGCTGTTGTCGTTCGAGGCAATCATCTCGCCGATTTCGTTCAGTTGTCCTGTCAGCACAAACTGGTTGGTGTATTGCATACAATAGAGATTCACGCCAGCGGTGAACAGGCTGCTTTGATACTTGTAGCCTATCTCCCAGTCGGTCAGTTTCTCTGCCTTCAGATTGGCACCGATGTTGTCCTCGTAGTCGTTGCGGGTCGGTTCTTTGTGGGCAATGGAGAGAGAGGCGTACACATGGTTGTGCTTGTCGATTTGATAGAAAAGACCGAACTTGGGGTTGAAGAAGTCGTAGTCGTAGTGCTGAGCAAAGGAGATTTGCTGTTTCTGCTGGTTGTAGTCGTCGGTAGGGCCGTTCATGCGGAGTCCTGTGTGGCGATACTGAAGGTCCACAAAGGCATTCAACCCCTTCAGAAACTCGTAGTTCACCTTTCCGTAGATGTTGCCGTCAGTCTTGCGGGCGTTGTTGCGGTAATACTCGAAGTTCGGCTCAGCAGCGGCGTTGCGTGTCCAGAGGATGTTGCCGAAGTGGTCGCCGTCGTAGTTGTTCCATCCTCCGCCCAGCGAGGCAGTCAGCCCCTGCTTGTTGTCGTAGTTGAGCGAAGCGATGAAGCCGTAGAAGTCGTTGTCCATCTGCTTGCGGTTGATGAGGTCGCCCTTGGTTCCATCTGTGGAGGGAACGAGACCGAACTGGTAGAGTTTCTTGCCAGCCTTGTACTGCTCGTAGTAGCCTTGTCCCTTGGTGTAGTGCAGCCCCACGTTGAGGCTCAGTTCGGGCGTGAACACTTGGTTCCACAGCAACTGATAATGCTGCTGATGGTAATTGTCAGTCTGGTTCTTGTAGTATGCAGGACTCCCGTCCGCAGCTGTGTAGTATCCACTTGGGTTATACGTACGTCCATACTGTTTCATATCCGCTTTGGAAGCATAATCCCAAGCGTGATAAGTCTGCTCTGTGCCGTTGAAAGTGATGAGTTTCACGACCGTGTTGTCGTCCATGTATCCTCCCTGCAGGAAATAAGAGTTGAGCTTAGAAGATGCCCTGTCGATGTATCCGTCGCTACCGATGTTGGAGAGTCGTCCCTGGAATCCCCAGTGTCCGCCAAGCAGTCCGGTAGAAAAACGCACCACCTCCTTATGTGTGCCATAAGAACCGGCAGAGACATCGAAGCCCGCATAAGGTTTAGCGCTCAGGTTGTTGGTCTGCATGTTGAGCGTGGCTCCGAAAGCACCGGCTCCGTTCGTGGAAGTTCCGACTCCTCTCTGGAGCTGCATAGATTGAACGGAAGAGGCGAAGTCGCTGATATTCACCCAGTAGAGTTGTGAGCTCTCCGCGTCGTTGAGCGGTACGCCGTTAGCGGTGACATTGATACGAGTGGGGTCAGTCCCTCTGACATGAATACCCGTGTAGCCCACCCCGATTCCAGCGTCACTGTTTGCCAACACGGACGGCATGGAACTGAGGATAAAGGGCACATCCTTGACATGGTTTACCTGCTCGATCTCCTCCTTTTTCATATCGCTAAAGGCCATAGGTGTTTTCGCATTCGCTCTGGTGGCTTTCACCTGCACCTCCTGCAATTCAAGAATTTGGAGTGAATCCGTTGTTTGTGCACTCACTAATGAGCACAAAGCAGAAACTGCAAAAAACAGCAAAAATCTCTTTCCCATTGTTTAATTCCTTTATTATTAAAAAACAACAATAAAGGGGCTTTTATAAGACATCCATCCCTACGTCGGCATTACCCGAATCAGGTTATGAGGGTATCATCTCAGCCCTTCTGCCTATCCTAAAAACCCGGCAGATGAGCACCCCTAGACTTGCTAACTTCAAATCCGGTTGCAAAGTTACAAAAAAGTTTGGAAAGAATTTACTTTTTTTGTACTTTTGTGGATGAAACCTAAAAACAAAACCTATGGAAACAAAAAAAATTATTATTACCATCAACCGTGAGTATGGTTCGGGTGGACGAGAGATAGCCATGAAGATTGGCGAGAAGCTGGGCCTGAAAGTGTTCGATAAGGCTGCTTTAGACGGTCTGATTGCAAAATTCGGCCTGACCGAGACAGAGATAGAGAAAATCAAATCGGTGAAGCCAAGCTGGTGGGATGACTTCTGTGACTTTTACCGTCCGTTCCCTTCTATAGATCCTACCATGGAGGAGAACAAGAAAGTGACCTCGCGTCAACTTTATCATGCTGAGGCAAAGATACTGCGTGACATCGCCGCGAAGGAGTCGTGCATCATCGTGGGGCGTTCAGGTTTTCACATCTTCAAGGGTGAGAAGAATGTGTCGAAGCTGTTTATCATCGCCGAGGAGGAGCATCGAGTGCACCGTATCATGGAGCGTCTTGGTGTGGATGAAAACGAAGCCCGTCAGCAGATAGAGGAGGTTGACACAGCCCGTGAGAACTATACCCGCTCGTTTGCCGGAGTAAGCCGCTACGATGCTCGCAATTACGACATGGTTGTCAATGTGACAGGAATGGAAACCGACTTGATTGCCGACTTTTTCGTGAATTTGATACGTCAGAAGTATCAAATCCCGGCTTGAATGAATAATTTATTCAGATTTTATTCGTTCATATAGAAAAAAATGGGTAACTTTGCGTGGTTTTGCGGTTTTGTTGTTGAAATGAGACCCGGAATTTCCTTTTTGAAGAGAAACATTTCCTTTAAATAAATGATAAAATAATGGTTAACAGAGAAAAACTTTTCAGTGAATTTCAAGCTCCCACCAAACAGGAATGGCTCGACAAAATCGAGGTTGACCTGAAAGGTGCCGATTTTCAGAAGAAATTGGTATGGAGAACCAACGAGGGATTCAATGTTCAGCCTTTCTATCGTCGTGAAGACCTGGAAGACAAGGCCGCAGTGAATTCCCTACCTGGTGAGTTTCCGTTTATCCGCGGAAACAAAACCGACAACAACCTCTGGTATGTTCGTCAGAACATCAAGGTGACGGATGCCAAAGAAGCCAATGCAAAAGCGCTTGACATTCTGAACAAGGGTGTAGATTCCCTTGGCTTTGAGTTTTGTGGCGACCTGATCAGTGAAGCGACTGTCGAGACCCTGTTGAAAGACATCCGCTGCGACATCGTAGAAGTAAACTTCTGCAGTTGCAAACGCCGTTCGCTTGATTTGGCCAAAATTCTCGTTGCTTATTTCGAGAAGATGGGCTATGACAAGGAGAAAGTATGCGGCAGCATCGACTGGGATCCAGTTGAGAAGATTCTTGTAAAGGGAAAAGACGTAACTCCTGTTCTTGATTTAGGTCCAGCCCTGGTTGACACCTTCAAGGAGTACCCTAACTTCCGTTGCATTACTGTGAACAGTGTCACACTGAACAATAGCGGCGCTTACATCTACCAAGAGTTGGGTTATGCCCTCGCATGGGGTAACGAATATCTCCAGCAGTTGGTTGACCGCGGGGTGGACGCAACCCTTGCCGCCCGCAAGATTAAGTTCAACATGGGTGTGAGCGAGAACTATTTCATGGAGATTGCCAAGTTCCGTGCCGCCCGTATGCTGTGGGCACAGATTGTGAAGCAGTATGAGCCAAAATGCGACTGTGCTTGTCAGA
>CALAVF010000148.1 GCA_937892315.1 uncultured Prevotellaceae bacterium
CGTCGTAACCCCAAATGAGGTAACTTGCTCCCCAGGTGAAGCCTGCACCGAAAGCGGTGAAGATAATCTTGTCGCCTTTCTTCAACCGTGGCTCATACTCCCACAGACAGAGAGGAAGTGTGCCTCCAGAGGTGTTCGCCATGTGGTCGATGTTAATCATCACGTGGTCTTCCTCAACGCCGATGCGGCGGGCAACTGCACTTTCAATACGCACGTTTGCCTGATGGGGAACAATCCAAGCGACATCGTCCCTGGTGAGATGGTTTCGGGTTGCTATCAACTCCACGGCATCCGACATGTCGGTCACGGCGTGCTTGAACACGGCACGACCTTCCTGATAGACGAAATGGAGTCGCTGGTCAACCGTCTCATGGCTTGGCATATTGGCTGAACCACCTGCTGCCATGTGGAGGTTGTCGTAGCCCTTTCCATCCACACGCAGGTAACTATCTACGAGACCGACCTCTTCTTCTGTTGCTTCCAACATCACACACGCTGCACCGTCGCCAAAGATGGGACAAGTGTTGCGGTCCTGATAGTTGGTCATGGAAGACATGTGGTCGCCACCACAAACGATGATTCTCTTGTAGCATCCGCTGCGGATGAAGTTTGCACCTGTCTCCAGGGCATAGAGGAAACCTGCACATGCAGCCTCCATGTCGAAGCCAAAAGCGTGCTTCAAGTCGAGATTGCCAATGATGAGAGATGCTGTTGATGGGAAATGGTAGTCGGGTGTTGTTGTTGCCACAATCACAGCCTCGATGGAATCGGGGTCGGCACCTGTCTTGTCAAGCAACTGCTTGACAGCCTTCGTCATCATGAACGAAGTGCCTGTACCCTCTTCGGGCTTAAGGATGTGGCGGGTCTTCACGCCGATACGTTCCATAATCCACTCGTCGCTTGTATCAACGATGGTAGACATCTCCTCATTGTCGAGGATATAAGTAGGAACCCAGCCGCCTACACCTGTTATAACAGCATTGATCTTTCCCATAAGAGAGAGCGTTTATTAAATTGCGGCTTCTTTTTCGATAGCCACCTTGCCACGGTAGTAACCACAAGATGGGCAAACTGTGTGATAAACGTAGAATTCGCCGCAGTTTGGACATACTGCCAATGTTGGAGCAACTGCAACGTCATGAGTTCTTCTTTTTCTTGTACGAGTCTTTGACTGTCTTCTTTTAGGAT
>CALAVF010000149.1 GCA_937892315.1 uncultured Prevotellaceae bacterium
TCTTTTATCGTGATTTATTTCATTTTTTATTTTTTTCTTGTATCTTGCTTCATTCAAAGAATGTTTTTTACTATTATTAGCTCTATGAATTTTTTTCGAATTTATTAGTATATTATTTGATTCTTTTGTGTTTATATTATTTATATTATTTATATTATTATCCGTATGTGCGTGAGAGCCTTGTCGTTCTTGACAAGGCAGGGTTGTCGAATATGACAAGGCAGACTTGACGTATCGTTTACGCCCATCAAACTTTGTTTTAATCACGTAACCTTTTTTGATAAGCGAAGAAAGCACCTTGTTTGCATTTGTTTGACTTATGCCAAGCAACTCTGAGATGTATTCATTGGAAAAGAAACAATCCTTGTCTTTAGAAGTGTAACTGTCGATTTCAAGAAACAGAATCTTCTCATTCCATGTAAGTTTTTTGTCCTTCCATATTTCAATAGGAATCCAAATTCCTTTGCTTATTCTTTCCTGTTCCATAGTTTATGTAGTTATTGGGTGCTGTTCTTCCTCTTCTAATAAATCATCATAAGATTGCGGGTCGCTGTACAAGTCGTGTAAAATGCTGTTAGATGTAATTATCTGTTCGATGTTATACCTAAAAGCAGGAGGTGTTTTATTTAGATTTTCTATTATTTCATTGAACCAATAAGGAAATAGGTAATTGAGTTCAGATGCACTTTCAACCAAATGGCATTTTTTCTTAAAAGCATCAATACCCCATTCATCATCAAAAACACTATCTACAGACGCCCCCTCATCGCAACCCAAGACTTTAATAGTTTGGGTAATGCTATTTACATCATATATAATGTAATTCATATTCCAATCATCGCCGCCGTGAACATAACTCCAAATATCGCCAACACGCATGCCGCTTACACCCTTATTTTTGTGCATATTCCAATGGCAATCCTTGCACAATGTTACTAACATATCGTCTGGATATTCCCAAGGCAGAAATCCATCCCAATAGTTAAGGTGATGCACATGAAGGTACTTATCCTGTGCTCCACAGGATTGGCAAGTGTTCTTGTCTCTTGTAAGAATTTCGTTGCGTCGCTTAATCCAACGAGGGTCTTTAAGCAGTTCTTGATAAGTCTGTTTGTCCATGTTAAGTCCTTTCTAAAACGATAGCAGCCTGTTTACTTTGGGCTTCCACTCCCATTTCAACAGACTGCTTAATCGCTATTCCTTATTATTCTTTAGCGTCCAAAGTGGAAGTCAACGCTTTCAGAACTTATTTCTTTTGCAAAGGTAACGCTTTTATTTGAACTGACCAAATTATTTAGGCATTATTTGAGATAATTTTTGCTCTATCGGGCAAGAGTATCTGTTCTATGTATTTGACATTGCTCATGTTTGGATTTGACTCTTCTTGCCCCAAGGAGTCAAATACTCTTTCGACAGCCTCCTGAATGGTGTCTGCTGCCACGTAGTACCCCATACTGTAGCCTTTTGGGGTGACATAATAAAGGTTGGTCATCATACTTTTACAGCGTACTTTTCAATGCTTCGATGAAATTCTTTTTACTTTTGTACACCTTGCCGTCTATCATGTAGTGGCGGAAGGAGCGTCCGTGCGGCTCTCCGTCCTTGCACGGCACATGGTCGCAGAAACCTATCCTTCCGTCGCTGCTTAAGTAGGTGGTGGTGTGTTCGTCCTCCATCACCATGTGGGCGTGGAATCGGAACGGAGTCTTGTTCAATTCTTCAATGGTCATGTCTTACCTCTTTCAAAATCATTAACTCTTGGAAATGTTTTTGAGGGAGACTCTTTCACGCCTGTTGCCGACCATGTATCTCCTTCATTCCATGCAAATGACACTTCACACATTCCGTCGCCTTGGTCAAATCCCTTGTCTTTAACCGTGTAGCCGTTTTCTTCTTTCTCGGTAACAATACCAATGCCACCGAAAGCATGACGTACTTTGTCTCCAACCTTTAACGTCTCGAATTGTTCTCTTGTCATAGTTATTCCTCCAATTTTTTGATTTTGTCAATAGCACTCACCACCTCCAGCCAACTGCGGTTGTACGCCTGTTGGCGGTATCGGATGGCTTCACGCTCCATTTCAAATTTATGTTCGTCCATGTATGCCATCTGCCTGTAGCACTCATTCTCATAGTCTTGCAACGTCCTGACGAGGTTGTTCAAGATGGATTCTTCGTTCTTGGTCATGGTTTATTTCTTTTGTTTGAATAATAAGGTGAATAATAAGGGCAAGTCCTTGGTTCATAGGTCGGTGATGTTTTAGTCGAACTAATCACGCAATAATCACCGTTATTACGCCAATGACGACAATGCAAGAAACACGCTTTTGCTGCCATAATGCTATTTGATTTTAGAAATAATTGCCAACGGCTCACTACCGACACGCATCGCTGCCGAGGCATCCACCGTGATAGTCGATTTCTCGCTTCGAGGTCTGTCGAGCCAAAGTTGGTGTCTGATACATTGGTGTAAATCGAAAAGGATGTCAGCCGTATCGTCATAGTTGATGCCGTACATGGCGTTACGCTCCAAACCCCAGAACTTTTTTTTGATGTTCTTGCAGATTTCATCGGCTTCATGCCGCATATTGTACCAGCCACCATTCCATTCCTTATCCATAAGATTGCCTGTGGCTTTCTTACAGCGTTTCTCCCACGCCTCTTCCATGAACTCCTGATAAGTCCAATCCTGCCCGCAGATGATGCGTGTAAGCCTGTCGCAAGCGTAGGATAAAATCTCCGCTTGCCGTTTTGTCAGTTGCAGGTTGTAAATGTGTTCTTTGTGTTCCATTGTCATATTTTATTCCTCCATTTCTTTACGGAAATCCGCAACAAGTTGTTCAACATCTAAATGATGGGTA
>CALAVF010000150.1 GCA_937892315.1 uncultured Prevotellaceae bacterium
AACGAGTTGTCGCAGATGAAATGCCGCAACAAGGAACTGTTGCGTACACTGGTGGCCCTCATCGCACCCTTCGCCCCACACATCGCCGAAGAACTGTGGGCAGGACTGGGTGAGCAGGGCAGCGTGTGCGATGCCGCCTGGCCCACATGGGATGAGCAACACCTGGTGGAGAATGAGATGAACCTGACCATCTCCTTCAACGGAAAGGCACGTTATCAGATGACCTTCGCCGCCGATGCCGACAACGCCACCATCGAACGGGAAGTGTTGGCCGACGAACGGGCCGCCAAATATATAGGCGACAAGAAAGTGGTGAAAGTGATCATCGTGCCGAAACGCATCGTCAATATCGTCATTAAATAATCATACAAGAGATAAGGCAGGTTTACACCTGCCTTATCCTTCCTTTCACACATATCAACCTTTCTTACCATAAAAATCACTACTATGACTATCGACCAGAAATTGATCATGGCAGAAGCCAAGGATTATCTGGGTATCACCTTTGCCGCATTACTCTATACTTTCGGCTTCACTTTCTTCCTCATGCCGTATGAGATTGTCACTGGCGGTGTGGCTGGTATATCAGCCATCGTATATTATGCCACCGCCTTTCCCAACTCCTACACTTACTTCCTTATCAATGCCGTACTACTGGTTATCGGTCTGAAAATATTGGGATGGAAATTTTTGGTGAAGACGGTATATGCCATTACAGTGCTCACCATACTCTTGGAATTCATGCGCGATGCGGTGCCTGTAGATGATCAGGGCCATATGGTAAAAATACTGGGTGAAGGCCAAGACTTCATGTCGCTGGTCATCGGATGTATGATGACAGGTATATCCCTCGGATTGTTCTTCCTGAACAACGGCAGTACCGGAGGAACCGATATCATAGCAGCCTCCATCAACAAATTCCATAACATATCATTGGGCACCATCCTCATTTTCGTGGATTTCATCATCATCGGCAGTTGTTTCTTCATACCACAGTTCGGCACCTACCTGGAAAGAACCACAATGATTGTGTTCGGTTTTTGTACGATGATCATCGAAAATTTCATGCTCGACTATATCATGGAACGCAAAAGACAATCGGTGCAATTCCTGATATTCTCGGAGAAATGGCAGGAGATAGCCAATGAGATAGGCACGAAGATGGAACACGGGGTGACCATACTGGATTCCCAAGGATGGTATACGGGCAAGAAAAGCAAGGTGCTCTGCATCCTGGCAAGGAAAAACGAGAGTGTCAACATTTTCCGACTCATCAAGGTAATTGACCCACGGGCTTTCGTCAGCCAAAGTTCGGTGATCGGTGTCTATGGCGAGGGTTTCGATGAGATGAAGGTGAAAGTACCGAAGAAGAAAGGAGTGGAGAAGTGAAGGAGTGGAGAAGTGAAGAAGTGGAGAAGTGAAGAAGTGGAGACAATAGTCAAATAAAAGAAATATGAAATATGAAATTAGTATTCGCTACCAATAATGAACATAAACTGAGTGAGATACGCGCCATTCTCGGCGATGAGATAGAAATTCTCTCACTCAAAGACATCGATTGCCATGAGGATATACCTGAAACGTCCGATACCTTGGAGGGCAACGCCCTGCAGAAGGCACAATATGTGGTGGACCATTATGGTATGAGTTGCTTTGCCGATGACACCGGTCTGGAGGTGGAAGTCTTGCATGGTGAACCAGGCGTTTTTTCCGCCCGTTATGCGGGCGAAGGACACGACAGTGAGGCCAATATGGATAAATTACTTAAAAATTTAGGACAAAATAACAATCGCAAGGCACAATTTCGCACCGTTATCGCGTTATTGGAAGTAGAGGGTGGTATCATTCACCAACATCTCTTCGAAGGTGTCGTCAAAGGAGAGATTATCCGTGAACGACGGGGAGGAGCCGGTTTCGGCTACGACCCCATCTTCCAACCCGAAGGATATACCCAAACATTCGCCGAAATGGGCAGTGAGGTGAAAAACACCATCTCCCACCGCGCCCGCGCCGTGAAAAAACTCGTGGAATATTTTATGAGGGTTGAGGGTTGAGGGTTCTGGGGTATTCTCTTGCTCCTTGCCCCTTGCCACTCCTATATTACAAACCTGTAATTTCCCGTTTCGCTCGCGGGAGCCAGCGTGGTGAACTAAATAATAAAATTTAAAAAAATGAAAAGAACTGTCCTTCTGTTGCTGACATTGATGCAGTCCATTTGGTTGCTGGCCCAAGGCATTGGCACCTGGAACTGCTATCCTGCTTATGGTGAGATAAAAAGCATACAACCGGCGGGAAAACTCGTGTATGTGCTCAGTTCAAAAGGATTGTTCAGTTACAACACCAATGATGGGAGCATACAGACCTATCATAAGATGAACTTCCTGTCGGATTGCTCCATCAACCAGATAGCGTACTGCCAGAAAGTGGGACGATTGGTCATCGTGTATGAAAACCAAAACATCGACCTGCTCGACAATCAAGAGAACGTGACGAATATCTCCGCCTACTATAATAAGTCGATGTCGGGTTCGAAAACCATCAACAACGTGAGCATCAGTGGCGAATATGCTTATCTGAACACCGCTTTCGGCATCATCAGGATCAACGTGGAGAAAGGGGAAATCAATGCCACTTATCCTTTGGACATGGATGTGAAGACCAGTTGTATCTACAACGGGGTGATCTATGCCGCCTCCAACTCGGAAGTATGGTTGGGCGACATGAAAAAGAACCTGCTCGATAAGGGAAATTGGACGAAGATGGGCAACCATCACTTCAACTCCCTGTTCAATATCAACAACCACCTGTATGCCCTGACCGACAATTCCATCATGGAATATACCAACAACAGTTGGGTGGAGAAAGAAAACGTACAATTTGATTTCTTCGCACTGACAGGCAATAAGATGATGATGGGAACACCAAAGCAGGTGCAACTGTTTGATGGCACACTCACCACCATCCGCATGGACGAGAACAACCATACCGCTTACGCTTACGATGCTTCCAACAGTTTGTTATGGACCAATCAGGACAACGGTCAGTTGTGTGCTTTCCGACAGAGTGAGGAAGGTTTGCAGAAAACCATCGCCAATATAGTGCCCGACGGCCCCATCACCAATGATTTCTATTATATGAAAGTAGCACACAACCAGTTATACTCTTGCGGAGGCGGTTTCTATAAAGATCGGAAGAGCACACGTCTGAAC
>CALAVF010000151.1 GCA_937892315.1 uncultured Prevotellaceae bacterium
GACCATCACGAAGGCTGCCCGTGCCGACTATCGCCACAAGAAGCAGTCAGGTGGTGCAGGTCAGTTTGGTGAGGTTCACCTCATTGTGGAGCCATACTACGACGGTATGCCAGACCCAACCAGTTACAAGTTTGGCAATCAGGAGTTCAAGATTACACCAAAGGGAAAGGAGGAAGTTGACCTCGAATGGGGCGGAAAACTCGTGTTCATCAACTCCGTTGTGGGTGGTGCGATTGACGCTCGTTTCATGCCTGCCATCCTGAAGGGTATCATGAGCCGCATGGAACAAGGTCCACTGACCGGTTCTTATGCTCGCGACGTTCGTGTGATTGTTTATGATGGCAAGATGCACCCGGTTGACTCTAACGAACTTTCCTTCATGTTGGCAGGTCGCCACGCTTTCTCTGACGCATTCAAGGAGGCTGGTCCAAAGTTGCTGGAGCCAATCTATGACGTAGAGGTGTTCGTTCCTGGCGACAAGATGGGCGACGTGATGTCTGACCTGCAGGGCCGTCGAGGCATGATTATCGGCAGCGAAAGCGAAAGCGGCTATGAGAAACTGATTGCAAAGGTTCCATTGAAGAGCCTCTCCAGTTACTCAACAACGCTCAGTTCTATCACAGGCGGTCGTGCCAGTTTCATTATGAAGTTCGCTTCTTACGAACTCGTTCCAACCGACCTCCAGCAGAAGTTGATGAAGGAGTTTGAGGAGCAGAGCAAGGACGAGGATTAAAAGCCGAATCTTTCACACGCACAAGGGAAATCTCGCAACGCCAGCAAGGGAGATTTCCCTATACAAACAAGGGGATGTGTCATCGACACACCCCCTTGCCTTTTCTTTCTCATTCCTGCTTGTCAGCGAGGCTTCTGTTGCTTTTGTGTGTATTCTTCATAAGTCACAAAAGCAGCACCTTCCTGTTTGAACATGCGGATGACTTCACGCAATCGTTCCACCAAAGCCTCGCCGCTGTTGCACTTGATGATGAAAGGTATCTTCAATCCGTGCAGTTCCTTCAGCGGATAGAACTCCCAAGGATGGTTATACACCACGAATTGGCCATCGTGCCTCCAAGTCCATCGCGCCCATGACTTGTAAAGCCACAGCGGCAAGTTGTGGAGGGAAAGCCAGAATAGCGGAAAGCGGAACCAAGGGGTGACTGAAGCGGGTATCTGCAACACGTTTCCTCGCCAAAACGGAGTACGAGGCTCCGAGATGTGCATATAGCGTCCCGGTATGAAGGCCGGATTGAGGCTTGAGTTGTAGTGGTAGCCCAGACGTTCCAGTTCTTCGTCCGAAACAGGGAACATGCGAGGCTGACGGTAGCCGTTCACCTTCCGCCCCGTCATGGCTTCCAACTGCTGCTTCGATTTGCCCCAATCTTCGGGCTGAGGATTCAGGTGGTTGCAGCCATGAGAGGCCACTTCATGCCCTTCATTCAGAATGCGCTCCATGACTTCTGGCGCATGAGTGGCGAAGTTAGTGGTGCAGAAGAAGGTGGCACGAACCCCTTCCTCCTTCAGCAGGTCGAGGATGCGCCCAATACCATGTGTAGATATAGCCATTCCCTGCCCTATCGGGTCATAATCCACTCCATGCTCGCAGGGGAGGTCAAACTCTTCGGTGTCGAAACTCAGCAGTATCATTGCACCACCCTCCTATAGTCATGTGTCAGCAGTTCCCACATCTCCACAAACCAAATCAGGGTGACAGGCAATGCCTTCAACGCATAGCGCACCATCGTGACCTTTCGGAAATCGCGAGGAAAGAGATCGGTGGAACTCAAACTGGTCAGTATCAGGGCAAACACCATCAGGGCAATCTCCCATTTGCCTCGTTTCCAAGGGGCCGCGGTGTACCAAATCACCACACCCACCATCGCAATGATGTAGCCATAGGCTTCCGTGCTGGTACTCAGGATGCAGATACAAATGAGGGCAGACGAAAGCATGGTCTCTCTGAAAGCAAGGTACTGGTATTGACTCTTCCGAAGCAGAGGAGTGAAGAAGAGCAACGCACAAGGCACAAACACCCAGATGTCTGAATAGGTGGTGCATCCGCTGAAGTTGCGCACCAAGCCCAAGAGAGAAATATTCTGCTTGGTCTCGAACAATAGGTTGTGGTCATTCTTCACCGCCAAAGCCTTCATCCACTCTACATATTCGTGGCACGTGAAGTCAAAGCCAAACATCAGCATGGGAAGCACGGCAAAGAAAATCATCCACGCCACCCATGTCCAGACGAAACGCCCCTTGTGCTTCGAGAAAAAGAAGAACAGCAGGCCGACAATGCCAAAAAGTTTCGTCATCGTACCCATCGCAATGAAGAAGGTGGCCCAATGGTCCTGTTCCCTCTCCACCAGCAGAAAACTGAGCAGAATGCCCGACACCACCAACGTGTTCAGTTCCGCATCCAGCACACAATTGAAGACCTCCTGCGCACAAAACCAGAAGATGAACACCTGCTGATATTTCGTCATCCACGAAAGACGCACCGTGAAGAACAGGAAGAACGTGATGAAGAGTTCCCAAATCACCATTCCGACCCAATCATTCATCAGCGAGAAAGGAACAATCAATGAGGCAAACGTAGGACCATAGAGAAAATAGTTTGTATCTTCCACATACAGCGGATAAAGCGGCATCTTCGCCCAAGCGTGGTCAAACGAATGGGTGAAAATCAGATAGTCGGCATCAATATTGCCACTATGCACAATCTTGTAGATACAAAACAGTGCCATCAGTCCCAACAATGCCGCCAAGGTGCGGTAATCGCTCAGCCAAGGCTGCCTAAAAAACTTCTCAATCTTGGTATTCATTTCTTGTAATGTTGTTCTTTTCCCTTTCCCCATTATAACTGCTCACAAAATAGCCTGGACGACGTTTCGACTCGTTGAACACTCTGGCCAGATACTCCCCTATCACGCCGATGCAAATCAGTTGCGCACCTCCAAGAAAAAGCACCGTCACCATAATGGTCGGATAACCCGCCACAGGTTCGCCATACACATTAGTCACAATAATAATATAAATCAGATAGAGGAAGGCACAAAGGGAAATTCCCCCCCCCAATACACTGGCCAACCTCAGCGGAGCAGTCGTGTAGGCCATGATGCCATTCAGAGCCAAGATCATCAAGGCCCTGTAACTCCACTTCGACTCCCCTGCCTGACGCTCCTGCTGCTGATAGAAGATGCCCTTCTTCCGAAAGCCAATCCACGAATACATCCCCTTCGTGTTACGCTCCACCTCACGCATCTGCTTCAGTGCCTCCACACACGAACGGTCGAGCAAACGGAAATCGCCCGTATCTTTCTGAATCGGCACACGGGTAAACATCTGCAGCAACTGATAATACCACTGCGATGTTTTCCGCTTCATCCACGACTCCTTCGACCCCTGACGAGTCGCATACACATCATCATATCCCTCTTCCCACCCTTGCAACATCTCGGGAATCACATCCACAGGGTGCTGCATATCAAAGTCCATGATAATCAGTGCATCACCCTTCACATAGTCAAACCCCGCCATCATCGCCAACTCCTTCCCGTAGTTGCGCGACAGGTCAATGTAGTTCCAATGAGCAGGGTCTTCCCGATGCAGCCGCTCCATCTGCTGCAACGTGTGGTCGGTCGAACCATCGTTCACCATCAGAAACTCCCACTCATAACCCGGATTCTCCCTCAGCACCCGCTGCATGCACTGCTCCAGCACGGGAAAAGAAGCCTCCTCATTGTAAGCCGGAAGCAGAATCGTTACCTTTTTCATCTTTGTTTTTCTTTCCATAAACATATCTCAATATCAAGAAATTCGTAGGTACAGCCACCATCAGCACCAGCACAGGAGCCACCAGACGATGAACGCCCCACACGGTCAGCAGATGGAACAGCACCACATGAATCAGATAGTTCACTACATGACTTCCACTGAACCCCAACAGCCTCATCCACGTGGGACGAGCATGAAAAGTCCAGTAGCACGTCATGAAATAGTTATAAATGAACGAAACCACATAGCCCACCGAATAGGCCACGTCTATCTGGATAAACTGCATCGCCAGCACATACACACCATAATGAATACCAGCCGACACACCACCGTTCACACAAAACCGCAAGAACTGCCACAACTTAGCGTGTTCCTTCCCTTCTACCATCCAATTTCTCAATACTATTCTAAAAAATCTGTGCAAAGTTAAACAAAAAGAATGACTCATCGGAGAAATAAGAGAAAATATTGCGAAAATACTTGGGAGGGAATTATAGAATTCCTTATTTTGTACAATAACTCAACCCATCCCGCTTCATCAAAACACCTATGAAATTCTTCTGGATTTTCGTCGGCATCGACCTGATGATTCTACTGCTAACATGGAACAACATCGAATGGGGAAACACCGAAAAGATTGGCATCCGCTTCGATGAGCAGAACAAGGACGAGGATTAAATCATCAACAACTAACATTTATGTCCCAATAGCCGACAAAAGTTGTTGGGACGATTCAACACAAGGCGTGGAAACTTGATTTCAGGTCTTCATTTCTTATTTAGTTGCTATTTTGTCAACCATCACACTGCTTATTGGTTAACAAATACAAATAATTTAACTTTACAACAAACTTTTTTGTTAAGGATTTCTTCAATTTTAAGATTTGTCGTACATTTGCAATACAAAACAACCAAAAAGCGATGAAAAAATCAACCATCATATTTCTCGGCGTGATTATGGGTCTCTCCTTTGCCAGCCTCCTCCTTTTGCAGATGAGGTACATCGAGGAGATTATCTCCACCCGCCGAGAGCATTTCGAGGAGTCGGTCAGCCGCAGCCTTTATGAGACGGCTCATCAACTGGAATTGTCGGAAGCCAAGCGGTATCTGGAACAAGGTTCGGAAGCCCTCAACGGCATCGCAACCGCTACGGATTCGGTCTTTGTCAGCACCGACTCTTCCGTGATTCAGCGTACCCATCAAGTGACGGCAAAGGACGGCAGCGTGTTCACCTCTCGCGAAACCACAGCCAGCACCAATCTGTCAGACAAGTATTTCACCAAAAAGATGGCTGGCAACAGCGACCGACAGCGTTCGCTGCAAGAGATTATGGCGATGAGATATGCCACGGAGAAGAACTTGGTGGAAGAGGTCATTTACAGCATTCTCTACACTGCCAGCGACCGTCCACTTGCCGAGCGTATCGACTTCAGCGAACTGGACCAAGAACTCAAGGTACAGTTGAGCAACAACGGCATCAACATCCCCTACCATTTCAGTGTCAGCACCAGCAACGGACAAAACATCTACCAATGTGCCGACTATGAAAGTACCGGAAGCGAGAACACTTTCACCGAGACTCTCTTCAAGAACGACCCCGTGCAAAGGAGCGGCATCCTGAGAGTTCACTTCCCCGCCTTCAGCAAGTACGTGTGGCGGTCGCTGTGGTTCATGATACCGTCACTCATCTTCACACTCATCCTGCTCATCACCTTCATCGTCACCCTCGTGCTGGTGTTCCGACAGAAGAAACTCACAGAGTTGAAGAATGACTTCATCAACAACATGACGCACGAATTCAAGACGCCAATTTCGTCCATCTCTCTGGCAGCACAAATGCTGGGAGACGATTCAATCAAGAAAACACCAGCACTGATGGAGCGGCTGACCACGACCATCATCGACGAGACGAAACGCCTGAGGTTCCAAGTGGAGAAAGTGCTGCAACTGTCCATGTATGCCAATCAGCAGGCCAACCTCCACATGAAGGAAGTGGACATGAACGAACTGATTGCAGGAGTCAGCCACACCTTCGCCCTCAAAGTCGAGAAGAACGGCGGCAAGATTATCACAAACCTCAATGCAGAAGACCCCGTCGTTTGTGTGGATGACATGCACTTCACCAACGTGATTTTCAACCTAATGGACAACGCAGTGAAGTACAGGAGGAAAGATGCCGACCTCGAACTGAACGTGGAGACATGGAACGAGCCTGGATTGCTCTGCATCTCCATCAAGGACAACGGCATCGGCATCAAGAAAGAAGACCTGAAACGCATCTTCGAGAAGTTCTACCGCGTCCACACAGGCAATTTGCACGACGTGAAGGGCTTTGGGCTCGGACTTGCCTATGTCCACAAGATTGTGAAAGACCACAAAGGCACCATCGTTGCCGAAAGCGAGCCAGGCATTGGCACCAAGTTTATCATCAAGTTGAAAATGAACGAATAAGCGACATAAACAAGCATATTAACAACCAAAAAACGATACATTATGATTACAGAAGACAAATTTGAAGACGTGAACATTCTTCTTTGCGAAGATGACGAAAGCCTGGGTATGCTCCTGCGTGAATATCTCGAGGCAAAGGGTTACAACACCACGCTGTGCCAAGACGGCGAAGAAGGCTTCTCCAGTTTCTTGCAAGGCACTTTCGACCTCTGCATCCTGGACGTTATGATGCCACGCATGGACGGCTTCACGCTTGCCAGCAAAATCCGCGAACTGAACTACGACATGCCGTTCATGTTCCTCACCGCCAAGAATCTGAAGGACGACGTGCGTGAAGGGTTCGAACTGGGTGCAGACGACTACATCACCAAGCCATTCTCGATGGAAGAAGTCGTGTTCCGCATCGAAGCCATCCTGCGTCGAGTGCGTGGCAAGAAGAACAGAGACCAGACCGTTCGTCAGATTGGAAAGTTCACTTTCGACACTCAGAAGCAGATTCTCTCCATCGACGACAAACAGGAGAAACTGACCACGAAAGAGGCTGAGTTGCTCACCCTGCTCAGCAACCGACAGAACGAACTCTTGCAGCGTGATTATGCCCTCAAGACCATCTGGATTGACGACAACTACTTCAACGCACGCTCCATGGACGTGTACATCACCAAGTTGAGAAAGCACCTCAAGGCAGACCCCGAGGTGGAGATTATCAACGTTCACGGCAAGGGCTACAAACTCGTCATCTCTTCCGAAGGAGGAGAGGCAACGGACGAGGAATAACCTCCCAGAAAACGATATAAGGTGGGCAACCCGTATGGATTGCCCACCTTATTTTTTCATCGGCGAGAAGGAGAATGAGAATGAACCCTTCAAGTCCTCCGTCCGTATGGCACTACACAGTAGTGTCCACTTTCTTATTCACCACAATGTGAGTGATAAGACCTGCAATGATGAGGATAAAACTGCCCCATGTGTACCAGTTCTGATCTGCCAAATCGCCGGCAGCAGGAATGAGGGCACAAATGATGAGAAGCAATGCACCCACAATAATAAGGATAAGACCGAGATTTTTCATTGTATATGTTTATTTTTAATTATTTCAATTCAAATCAGGTACAAAATAACGACTTTTTCTTCAAACTACGAAACTTTTAGGCAAGAAAATCACGTTTAAGCGGCAAAAAAGTGCTTTTTATCTTCATTTATTCAATATTTATCCGTACCTTTGCACCGCTTTTCGAAAAATCGAGAGCACAAGTAAACTTTATTATTAACAAACAAAACTTACATTATTGACTCTTATGAATCAATACGAGACCGTTTTCATTTTAACTCCCGTTTTGTCTGATGTACAGATGAAGGAAGCGGCAGATAAGTTTGTCAACTACCTCAAGGAAAAAGGTGCAGAAATCATCAGCACTGAGAATTGGGGTCTGAAGGCACTGGCTTATCCTATCCAGAAGAAGGGCTCTGGCTTCTACCAGATGATTGAGTTCAAGGCAGACCCCGCAGTGATTGCTAAATTTGAGTTGCAGATGCGTCGCGACGAGCGCGTACTCCGCTACCTCACAGTCAAGAACGAAAAGTACGCAGCAGCATACGCTGAGAAGCGTCGTAACAAGAAGGAGGCATAATCATGGCAGCACCATCAGAAATCAGATACTTAACTCCTACCACTGTTGACGTTAAGAAGAAGAAGTATTGCCGTTTCAAGAAGAGCGGTATCAAGTACATCGACTACAAAGACCCAGAGTTCCTCAAGAAGTTCCTCAACGAGCAGGGCAAGATTCTGCCTCGCCGCATCACAGGCACTTCTCTGAAGTATCAGCGTCGCGTAGCACAGGCTGTGAAGCGTGCTCGTCACCTTGCACTCCTGCCATTCGTAACAGACTTGTTGAAATAAAAAATAGGAGGTAAGACAGTATGAAAATCATTTTGAAGAAAGACGTCCTCGGCTTAGGCTACAAGGACGAAGTCCTCACAGTGAAGGACGGTTATGGTCGCAACTATCTTCTTCCTCAGGGTCTCGCTGTACTCGCTACAGAAAAGGCTGTCAAGCAACTCAACGAGGAACTGAAGCAGCGTGCTCACAAGATTGCCAAGATGAAGGCAGACGCTGAAGCACAGGCTAAGAAGTTCGAGGGTGTATCTCTCACCATCAAGGCTAAGGTTTCAGAAGGCAAAAACATCTACGGTTCAGTTGGTCCTAAGGAAATCGCCGCTGCACTCGCAGAGAAGGGTCTTGAAATCGACAGCAAACTCATCACCCTCAAGGGCGTGAAGGCACTCGGCAACTACGAGGCTGTCGCTCACTTCCACCGCGAGGTTTCTGTTACCATCCCATTCGAGGTGGTGAACGAAGAAGGCGAGAAGGCTCCAGCCAAGAAGGAAGCCCCCAAGGCTGCTCCTGCTCCAGAAGCACCTGCCACTGAAGAGGCTCCTGCTGCAGAACCTGCAGAAGAGGCCGCAGAGTAATTCCATTCGCACTGAACAACATTCTCAATACTAAAGCAAGGCTAACATCGGTGACGATGTTAGCCTTTCTTGTTGTCCTTAACCGACCTTTCCCGCACAGGTTCTCAAAACTTCAAAAGCACTCTAACTCAGACTGCTTTTAGAGTGAAAAGCACAAAAAAGCCTCGACACAGGTGCATCTGTGTCGAGGCTTTTATCTCAT
>CALAVF010000152.1 GCA_937892315.1 uncultured Prevotellaceae bacterium
ATGTGGACGTGGCAACCGCCATCGAACGCACCACGCAGACGAACGACCTCAAGGAGCGGCTCACCACACTGGAGCAATCCATCCGCACAGAATTATCCGCCAAGCGGACACATGCCCCTGCCGCCATCGCCGAGGCAAATGCCCTCATCAATGCCGACGTGGCATATCAGAGCGATGCCGAAATCATCGACGCCATCCTCCATGCTGAGCACCTAATACAACGATTGCAACTGCCGTTCTACGACCTGACACTCTCTTCGTCAACCACACTCGCCAGCCTTATCGAGGCTCAAGGCATCCTGACGACCGACAGCATCAGTCTGAAACTGAGCGGCACACCCAGCAGCGACGACCTCGCCACCCTGAAGACCCTCACGAAACTCACCGAAATCGACCTGAGCGAAACAACCCTCACCACCCTGCCCGAGCAGCAGTTTGCCGACATGAAGTTCCTCACATGGGTGACGCTGCCCTCCCGACTCGAAGCCATCGGCAACCGAACCTTCCTTTCCTGCTGGCGGTTGCGCGACATGGAACTGCCCGCCACCCTTCGCAGCATCGACGAATATGCCTTCTGGACCTGTGTTAGTCTCGACCATGCCACCATTCCCGAAGGCGTGACGGTGGGCAGTGGTGTTTACAGCCACTCTGGGGTCAAAACCGTCGTGTTGCCAAAGTCTCTGACCGAGGTACCCTACAACATCTTCTCTTATTGCTACGACCTTGCCGACATCCAGTTCTCAAAGCAGGAAATCATCGGTCAAAACGCCTTTTTCAACTGCACCTCCCTCACCACCGTCAACCTGCCCGAAGGTGTAAAGCGGATGAACTCTACTTGTTTCGGCTCATGCTCAGGACTGACCTCCGCCACCCTGCCCAGCACGCTAACACTGGTGCATAGTCCTTTCGGCAACTGCAAGAACCTGAAAGAACTCACCTGCCTCTCCATTGCACCTCCCTATTCATACGGTTCAGCCATCGCTGGTGACTACTACGGCAACGTAGAAGCCACCCTCTATGTGCCCAAACTTTCGGTAGCATCCTACCAAGAGGAAGAACGGTGGAACGCGTTTGATGTCGTCGGCATCGACACGCTGCCATCCTTCCTCAACCTCATCTCGCCCCTCACCATCGACACCTCCATCGGACTGCCCGCCGACTACAAGCCCGACCTCACCTTCTCAGGGCTCTATTCCTACTGGGGCGGCAATGTCACATCCGTCGCCACCCGTGGCACACTCACCATCGAAGGTTCCACCATGCTCTCCACCAAGCGGCTCACGCAATACTATACCCCCTTCGCCCAGCGGTCGATGGCAAACCGAGGCGGCTGGGGAGCGGGCTACACCTCACTCATCAACAACGGGCAGATGCGTACCGACACCGTCACCATCGACCTCTGCCTCTACACGAATTGTTGGGAGTTCCTCTCCTTCCCCTTCGATGTGCGTGTGGGCGACATCCGCTACCGCTTTGCCGATGTGCCCCTCATCATCTATGGCTACGATGCCCAGAAACGTGCCGAGGGCAAACACAGCGAGACCTGGGTGGAGATGACCGCCGACAGCATCCTGCACGCCGGCAGAGGCTACATCTGGCAAACCACCATCCCTCAGAACCAAGTGGAATGGCGTTCTGCCACCTACGGCGGCGACTACAACTACGAGTTCAACAACTTCTACATCGATGCCATGCAGAATGCCAACAAGCCCCTCTTCTTCCGAACTGGCGACGTGGAAGTGACGCTCGAAAAACACCACTCCGAGTATGCCCACGACCGCTCGTGGAACTTCATCGGCAACCCCTATCCTTGCTACTTCGACATCCACTCCATCGAGACCACGGCACCCCTCATCGTGTGGACGTTCACCAACTCCTACAGCAGCAGGTATCAAGCCTACTCGCCACTCGACGACGACCTCATCCTCTTCCCCGGGCAGGCATTCTTCATGCAGTGCCCACTTGAACAAGACAAGGTGGTCTTCTTGAAAGAAGGCAGACAGCACGACCTCGAACTGCACTACGACACGCCCGAGAGTCCCGTCCGTGCACGTGCCAAGGCGATGATGCCACAGCGCCAGGTGTTCAACCTGCTGCTCAACGGAACTTCCGAAGAACAAGCAACGCCTGAAACGCTTGACCGCACCCGCTTCGTCATCAATCCTCAGGCTACCCTCGACTACGAGCCCGGACGCGATGCCAGCAAGTTCTTCAGCCTCAACGCCGGCACCGCCCACCTCTACACGCATGAGAGTGGGGTACGCTACTCCATCGACGAGCGACCCTTTGCCGACGGCACCGTGCAACTCGGCATGCAACTGCCCACCAGCGGCACCTACACCCTCAGCCTCGACACCCAGACAGACGAAACCGTCACCCTCATCGACCTCACCACCGGCACCAAGACCCGTCTGGAGGCAGGCTCTGAGGGCTACACCTTCCAAGCCAACGCAGGCACCAGCGATGACCGCTTCATCCTCTATCTGGGCGATGCCGCCACAGGCATCACTGAGGCAGCCACACCATCGCAGCCAAGAGAACAGCAGTTCTACGACCTGCAAGGCCGCCCAGTCAGCCATCCACAGAGAGGCATCTATATTCAGAACAACAAGAAAATCATCATCAAATAAATGAGAGCCATGAAAAAGATATTCAGTATATGCCTCGTGCTGCTCTGCCAGATGGCAGCCCTTGCCCAAGGCGACAATACAAAACAAAACGTCACCATCTTTGCCGACTCCGAAGGCTCGTCCGGGGCAAAACATACCGTCACCGTCCTTGCCGACCCCGAAGGCTCGGTTTACGTTTCTGACGGTTGGAGTTCCAAATATTCCTTTGAGAGGGAAACAGGGATGCAGGTATGGGTATATGTATATTCCAACACTGGTTATGTGCTGGACACGCTTGTGTTGGCAGAGATAGACACCAAGAACGTAAGTTATAACGACAATCAATGGACGGTTTCGTTCACCATGCCCGACAAGGACGTGACCATTACCGCCCACGCTCACTATGCCCCCGAACTGCCCGCCAACCCTAACGAGAGCGGATGGGACGAAGAGACGGGAAGCATCATCGTCAATGCCTTCACCCCGGGTGAGTTGTATAGTACTATCCGCAATTTCTTATATGACCCCCACACCTACAATGCCGACCTCTCGAAGGTGAAGGCCATCACGGCGGTAGGTACCATCAATGAAAGTGACTGGGGGAGCCTCCTTCTATACAACTATTTCGAGAACCTCACCTACCTCGACCTGAGCCGAACCACAGGCTTGACTGTATTCGGTGTCAACTATTATCATGCTGGCTACGTAAACGAGACGCTGACCACGCTACTGCTTCCCGCCACCATCGAGAGCATAGGACACTATGCCAACTTTGACAGGCTCAATGCACTCAAAAGCCTCACCATCTATGCCACCACACCGCCTAAGTTAGTCACAGACGATTTTAAGGAATTACCTGCGGATGTCGTTGTCTATGTCCCTGCCGAATCGCTGCCGCTCTACATGGAGGCAGACGGATGGAAAGACTTAGAGATACAGCCCATCACTCAAGGTGTCCACTCGCTCACCGTCAACCTGCCGACAGGAAGTTTCAAAGACCTCTTCCTCGAACTGGTCAACACAGAGACGGCACGTGTGCAACGCTACGTGATGACCAACAGCACCAAGTACACCTTCCCCAACCTCATCAACGATACACATTATAATATATATATAAGGAATGCACAAGGCGACATCCTCGCCCGCTTGGAGGGAGTCGATGTGAAGGGACAGAACGTGAGCGTGACCCTCAGCAACGTGACCACCCCACAAGACGTCACCCTGCAACTCATCACCCCCGAAGGCAAGGACGTGACCGACCAAGCCACAACCACGTGGACCGACCAGCGAGGCAACTACATCGCCACAGGCAACACCCTCGGCAGTCAGATGAACGGCACTCAGGTGCGATTCAGCGTGAAACTGCCCGAAGCAATGGGCATCCTGTATCAGTTGCCTACCGATTCGCTCATCACCGTGGGAGGAAATGCCACGCTCTCCGTCCGCTTGCAGCCATTGCCCAAGGTGGAACTGAGCGGCACCGTGAAAGCCGAAGCCACGGGTTCTCCCATCCGCAATGCCAACATCGCGGTGACTCAACTGCTCAACGGACGCTATTCGCAAACGCTGACCACCACCACCGATGCCAACGGCAACTGGACACTCACCGTCCCCGATGCCCCTGCCACCGTCACGGCAGCCGCCGACGACTACGTGACCTCCACCCAGGCGGTCGAGGCATCCTCCGCTTCAACATCCCCCGTGTCCTTCGCCCTGCGTGACCTCACTGGCACCCGGCTCTATCTGAACATCTATTATCGCCCAGCCGTGCGAGAAGGCGAGATGATGGATGGCGACGACACCTACGCCGACTATCAGGGCATCACATACGCCGTCTATGACGAGACACACCAGCGGGCAATCACCAGCCTCAAAGTCCAGTACCCCTATCTGGTGCTGCAAGACGAGGAACTGGCTGATGGCACCCAACTGCGAGTGACCGCCACCAGTTCGGCTGGAGCCTTCATGCCCGTCACCAACACCTGCTTGGTGAAGGCCGACGACTCCACCATCATCACATTACCCATCACACAACTCGGTCAACTGAAG
Organism: uncultured Prevotellaceae bacterium; assembly: GCA_937892315.1. The sequence continues at coordinate 4,659 of CALAVF010000152.1, forward strand.
GCGACCTTCAGCCAGACCGACAACCTTGCCGTGGTGGGAATGCTTTACGACGAGGGCGGCAACCTGAAAGGCACCTACAGTTACGACGAGGCACAACTGAGCCTCATCGACATTCCCGATGGCGACTACACCCTCGTCACCATGGG
>CALAVF010000153.1 GCA_937892315.1 uncultured Prevotellaceae bacterium
TTCTATGAAGTATTCAGAATTTTACCGACTGATTGAACAGCATGGCTGGACGATCAAAGGCGGGAAAGGGCATTACAAATACGTACATCCCGACTACCCCTACTTCATCCCCGTCGGCAGACATAAAACACAGGAAATCAAGCCTAAAACGCTTGAATCCATGCTGAAAGCAGCGGGGTTGAAGAAAAAGTAAGAAGGCTTCACGAAAGCCGCCCGCCTCTTTCGGGAGGCGGGCTTAAATGAACGACTAAAAAAGACTGAGCATGAAGAAAATTGTTGCAATCATCGAAAAAGGAGACAGCGAAGGCTACAGTATCTATGCAGCCGACGGTGAGCCTCTGTTCTCCAGCGGAGCGACGGAACAGGAGGCCCGTGACGAGTTTTTGGCACTGATTCCTGAGCAGGCGGAGTATATAAAGGAACGGACAGGCGAATATCCCGACTGGTATGCCAAAGACGTGGAGGTGGTCTTTCGCTATGACATGACTGCATTTTTCATGGCATTCCCGTTTATCAATGCAACAGAACTGGCTCACAGCGTGGGCATTAACCCTTCGCTCATGCGGAAATATAAAAGTGGGCTGGCAAAAGCAAGCAGCAGGCAGAAAGACTTGATACAACATAAGTTTGATGACATTGTGAGTCGGCTGAATGCAGTAAGATTCTGACCGAAACGCAGTTAAATGAACAACAAGCGGAAGGCGGAGCAGTGATGCCCCGCCTTTTTGGTACACTTCCAAGATGGGAGTACAATTCTGGAAGTATTTTTTCACCAACTTTTTCACCCCAAAAGATTGTAAAAACGGCTACACGCAAGTCCGTGCGATGTAGTCTTCAATCAATATTCGCGTTTAGACGGGCTACGCTGTCTGGTCTTGACGCACCAAAGTGCCTCGCTTATATTCGCAACACTGGTCAACATACACGAGCCTCGTCTCTCAACATTAATCCGCCTCGTTAAGTATCCCGTTTTTCTCTTCTACTTCTCCTCATATTTGGAAGGAGATGAAGGATACCCCCCTTTTTTGTAATGGGCATTGCAAGAATAAGAAGATGGGTCAGAATAGCACCCGTACACGAGTTAATTTGTGTACGGGTGTTGTATGATTACAAATCCTCGACATGAATTGATACGAGACGAGGGAACGACAAGGGGCTCTTCGTGATGAAGAGCCCCTTTGGATGTGTAAGAAATGATTGTACGTATCAGAAATGATATATGCTACTCGATGGGCAGATACCAGTTCTTCTGGTCGGAAAGGAGGGAGAAGAGGGCGGCATCGTAGTTGGCTGTGCCGTTGCGACGGGCGACCTTGCCTGCAAGGAAGGTGGGGTCGGAACGATGGAGGGAGAGACGCATGAGGTCGTAGAAACGGAGGCCTTCGGCGGCTGTTTCGAGTGCCATCTCGTCGCAGATGCGGTCTTCGACGTAGAGGATGCTGTCGCTCTTGGATGCCAATGGAGGGATGATGTATGTGGTGTCGGCATCGGCATTGCCCGAACCACGGGAATGGAGCCCCTGGGTGTTGGTACGCAGGAAGGTGTACTGGCTGAATGACAGGAGGTCGCCAGCGGCGGTACGTTCTGCCTCAGAGATGTACTTGTCGATATTTTCGTACCAAAGACCATACTTGAGCACGGCAAAGGCGGACTCGGGGAATCCTGCACGGTTCAATGCCTCGGCATAGCGGAGGTAAACGTGCTGGAGACGCAGGATGTTCACGTTGTCGGTGGTATGCTTGTAGCAGGTCTGCCGCAAGGACGAGTATGCAGTGGATGCCGAAGGCTGATTGCGAAGCGAATAGATGCTGAACTGACGCAAGTCGCCACGCAGTGCATCGTTCTGGTAGGTCATCGTGTCGGCTGGTGCCACGGTGTCGGGCAGGAGCGTGACGGGGTCGCTATAGACGAGGACGTAACGCTGTGCCTGTGAAAGTTCGTCGTAAGCCTTGGAATGGGTTGCCTGATAGTAATAGTTATTGTCTTCGGTAGAGTTGAAGACATCCTTCAGGTGCGAAACGATGCCGTCATACTCTTCCTCTTCCATCGGGATGAAGGTGATACGCTCGGAAGAAGCCGTAAGTTGGGAGGCATAGCCATCTATGATTGTCTGGAAATCGTAGTTTTCCCATGCGATGTTGGCTGTGCCTGCAGGATGGGTGTCGCCCTGCTTGGTGAGGTAGTCATGGTAGAACTTGGCAGCCTCGCTGTAACGCCCTGCCCAAAGGCAGAGGTCGCCCAAGAGGACACGGACGGGCAGGTAGAAACTGCGTGAGTCGAAGCCATTGATAGCACCGTAGTTGGGGTAGTCCGTATCGACGTAGGGCTGCAGGTCGGCAATGAAGTAGTTGGCAATCTGCGTCACGTCGTAGTGAGGGAACTTGGAAGGGTCTGCCTCTTTTTCTGCCAGCAACGGCTCGGTGAAGAAAGGTACGGAACCGTAGTTGATGGCGAGTTGGAGGTAAGTCCATGCACGATACGCCTTGACCACGGCATACTCCTTCTCGAAGACCTTGTAGCCACGCTTGGTGAGTGTGGTGTCGGCTGTAGCGAGGAAGTAGTTGCAGTTCTGGATGACGGCGTAGTAGTCGCGAGCGTTGTTGTAGGGATTGTCCGTGCCTGCTGTGAAGTTGGCAATGTCCTGCAAGTCGAGGGTCGCATTTTCGGTCAGCGAAGTGAGGTCGCCACGAAGTTCACCCAACAGGATGGTACGGTCGGCTATGACCTGCATCTTGTTGATAATGCCCATGAGGGAATAAACCGTATCGTTAGGGGTGTCCAAGCGGTTGTCCTCGACGAAAGAAACAAGGTCGGAGTCAGTCTCGGAACAACTGGGGAGACCTTGCGACAGAACCGCAAGGCACAGAACCGAGAGGGTTGTTTTGATGATATGTTTGAGTGTCATAATGAACGGCTTTTAGAGGTTAATCTTTAATCCGAGTGAGAAACTGCGACCGGCAGCAAGGAAGCCACGGTCGATGCCCATGCCGATGATGGAGTTGGACGAAGCAAACTCGGGGTCGGAACCCAGATACTTAGTGATGGTGAACAGGTTGTTGGCGGCTCCCCAGATGGTGATGCCCTGCAAGTAGGTGCTACGCACAGGGATGCGGTAACTGAGCGTCACGTTCTTCAGTTTGAGGTAGGAGCCATCTTCTATCCAGCGGTCGGAGAATCGGCTGTTGCCCATCTCGTCGAGGAACGAAGCACGTGGCACGTCGGTCGTCTGTCCGTCGTGTGTCCAACGTGACAGCATGGCGGTCGTCTGGTTGTAGAAGTAGGAACCTGATTCGAGGATGCTACGCTGATAGTTGTAGATGTCACCACCCACAGAATAGTTGAACGATGCGGAAAGCGAGAAGTTCTTCCACGAAAGCCGCGTGGAGAAGTTTCCGTAGATGTCGGGATTGGGGTCGCCAATCACCTGCATATCCTTCGCATCGATGCAGTGGTCGCCATTGACATCGACAAACTTCATGTCGCCAGCCTGGAAATACTGCTTGGCACCCGTCTCTGTGGTCTGATAAAGACCAGCAGCGGCGGCTTCGTCGGCAGAAGAAAGAACGCCTGCGGTCTTGTAGCCATAGAAGAGCCCTGCGGCAGAACCCACCTGCGAGAGAATGGTGCCGTTGTAAAGGTCGGTGGTCATGGACTGCCTGTCAGAAGGCAGACGCTTGATGGTGTTCTTGTAGTGTCCCAAAGAGGCAGCCACAGACCATTTCCAATCGCGTGTGTTGACCAGTTTCGCATCTGCACTGACATCAAAGCCTTGGTTGTGAAGACGTCCGTCGTTCACCCAGTTGGTCTCAAGACCTGAGATGTAGGACAATGTGCCGAGCGAAAGCAGGTTGTAGGTGTTGCCATTGAAGTAGTTGGCAGCGACCCACAGGCGATTCTGGAAGAAGGAGCCTTGCACGCCCACGGTGAAACGTGCGGTGGTCTCCCACTGGAGTTTGGTGTTGCCGATATTCGCCATCGAAATGCCTGTCAGGCTGTTGAACATCTTGCCCGAGGTGAAGTAAGTGCGAGAGGCGATGCTGTTGATGTCGTCGTTACCAAGCAGGTCGAAACCCACATTGATTTTGAGGTAGTTGACGGACTTGTTCGGAGTGAACCAATCTTCGTTGGTCAGCACCCATGCAGCCTCTACCGAAGGGAAGAATCCGAAGGCATAATTGCCTATCTTCATGCCATCCTCGGCATCCACGCCAAACTTGCTGGAACCATCCATCGAAAGGGCAGCCGTGAGGTAGTAACGCTCCCGATAGTTGTAGTCAGCCCCCACATAGTAAGTGAGGTCGATGTCCTGATTGTCCAGACCGTCAGTCTGTTTGTATTTCAGCGAACTGGACATGTTCGGCGTCTTGTCATTGCCCGTATCGTAACCTATCTGAGTGTTGAGGCGATAGGTGTCACGCAGATAGCGGAATCCGCCACGAGCCGCAAGATAGTGGGCATTGAAACGGTGGCTGTAGGACAGCACCAAATCGTTCATGATGGTCGTCTGCCTGCCAGCCAATGCACTGGCACAGTTCTCCACCATGCCGATGCCCTCCACCTTATAACTGGGCACTCCATTGGTGGGGAGGTAATAGTTTTCGTCGGTATTGACAATCTGGAAGGCAAAGTGGTCGGAGAGTGTCAAATCCTTATTGATAAACCACTTGGGAGTGACGGCAAGGGTAATCATGCGGTTGCCAAAGTCATTCTTGTTCTTGCCCTCCCCCTGCTGCAGAATGGCGAGCGGGTTGGCAAGCGAAGTGGTGTAGTCGCTGCGTGATGTCACCACGTCCGACAGGTAGTCGTCAGCCTCTGCCAGATAGCCAGAGAGGTGCCCGTTGGTGTCGTAAGCGTAAGGAGAGAGGAAGGGCGACTTGATGAGCGACAGGAAGCCAGGGGCGGCAATGATGCCGTCGGTCACATCGGCTTTCACACCGTCGTCACGCATATTGCGAGTCACGTCTGAATAAGAGGCGTCGAAACGCACACTGATGTTCTTAGTCAGCACAATGTCAGAGTTGAGACGAAGGTTGAAGCGAGAGAAGGAGAAGTCCTTGAGCGTCGCGTCCGAACCTGCATACCCTACCGAGAGGTTGTAGTTTGCCACATCGTCACCACCCTGCACGTTGATGCTGTACTGCTGGGTGAATGCCTCCCGATAGACCTTGTCTTTCCACGAGGTGGAGTTGTGGTACATGTTATAGTAGTAATAATTAGGGTCTGTCTGCAAGAACTTGAAGGAGTTGCTCTTCGTGCCCGTAGTTCCAATCAGTTCAGAGGCATAGATGCGGAACTGCTCAGCATCCATCAGGTCGGGCAACTTCGAGGTCAGTTCATAACCACCGCCTACGCTCACATCAATCTTGGTTGCCATCGACTTGTTGCGTTTGGTCTCAATCAGCATCACGCCATTGGCACCCTTGGCACCATAGATGGCTGTTCCATTCTTCAAGACAGACACCTTTTCAATGTCCTCGACCATGATGCCTGAGAGGATATTGTTGAAGAAGCCATCATGGAGAGATGGAGAACCATACTGCATGTTCTGGATGACCCCATCGATGATGACCAACGGCTGGGCATTGCTATTGAGCGAATTAACGCCGTTCATCAGCATTTTGATGCCCTGAGCCGACTGCCCACTGCGAATGTCGGTCAACATGTCACCACCAAAATTCTGCTGAAGTTGGTGGTCGATAGAAAGATCGTTGTTGTGATACGTCACGAGTGCCGTTTTGCCGCTCGTGGCAGTTGTGCTCTTGGAATAGTTCTCGGTGAAAGCATCCGCATACATCTTCACGTCCTGTATGGTTGCAGACTTGCCCACTGGCTGCTGAACCAAGATGTAGCCATCGCCGTAGAACGAGAGGGAAGTCACGTATGCAGGAATCTTGATGGAATATTCACCGTTGTCATCCGTCATGGCAGCAACAGGCACGTTATAAGCCTGCACCTGCACACCCGCAGCAGGCTCGCCCGTAGCAGCGTCAAACACACGTCCCTTCACCTCACGCTTGTCTTGAGCAAACAAGGGGGAAATGCAGCATGAAGAATGAAGAATGAAGAATAGACAAAATAACCGTTTCATTTCCTTACCTCCTTTCTGGGTCTTGCTTCCTCCGCCACGGCGTTGGGGTCGGAAACAGGCTTTAAGTAAATACAATCGAGGAACATTTCACGAGAATAGGTCGTCTGACGGTTGGTGATGGAGCACTGAAGTTGAAGACTCACCGTGGCGTCAGGCTGCTGATAGTTGCAAACGGGGAAGGTCACACGACCGATCAGCACAGAGTCCACCCGATAGGGGTCATTGGTCATCTCATCGTCAAAATCCACAGAACTTTGTTCACCCTGTTCATCCACATAACTGAGGGTCGCCTTGAACTTATTCGGCTTAAAATCACGTGAATTGGCAAGATAGACCGTCTTCGGCAGGATGACGGCATACAGGTCGTAAGTACCTGAAAGGGTGTTACGAATTTCGAAAGTCGCCGTCCAGTTGCTGGTACTGGTACGTGGCACGATGTCCACATAGCCGTTACCGGAAATGCTGTCGCCAATGGCAGAACGATAGTTGAGGGTACAATCCTTATACGCAGTCATGTTTGCCTCACGCTCGCCTTGTGTGACGATGGGACGGAAATAAAGGTCCTCTGCCGTGAAGGGCCACTGCTTGATGCGATAGATGTAGCCGTTGGAACAAAGCAGGGAGTCCTTGATATTGGCTGGATCCATCAAGCCACCAGCCTCAAAGGGCTTGTAAAAGACATGGTAGGGCCACTCCAGCGGCGTGTAGGACGTGGTAAAGATTGAGTCCTTTTCGCTACGCTGCACATTGCGATTGATGATGAGGTCGCGTGCCAAGGCGACGCTGGTCCAATACTCAGACACGGAATCCGCCTTTTCGATGGAGCCATAGTTGAAGTACTTCGTGGCTTCCTCATAGATTGGCTGCCATGTCGCCTCATCAGGCACAAGCATGGCAAATGTAGAGTCTTCCGACATGATTTGGTCAAACACACGGAACAAGGCGTTCTCCTTCACCATGACAGAATCAGAATACACTTTTTTACCATCTACGATGCCCGCCTGAATGGAACGGTTCTCGTCCAGTTCCTGCTTCTCAAAGTGAGAAAGGAATGTGCCGATGTGCTTAAATTCGTCCATCGACGTCAGACCTTCGTAGATATTGTAAGTGTACTGGGCATCGTCATCAACCACATGCAACAGACCGTTGATGGCAGGATGGTTGTAATCGTTCTGCACCACCGTGGCGTTGTAGAGGGCTTTAGCGTTCAATTCCAGATACTTGTCATTCAGCATCTTGACGAACTCGTCCGTGGTTGCATTCATGTTGTAGAGATTGTGAGCAATGTGGTTCATCACAAAGTGCTGACCTACGGTCGAATCGCCTTGTGCAGTCTGACACAGCGTCAACAACGAGTCAATATTGTAGGTGCCGTTGACAGGAGCCCACACCGTAAGGGTCTGGTCGGCATTGAGCAAGTCGGCATAGGTCACGTTGGTACGGTGATTGTTATTATAAATATGTGTCACCTTCAGCAGAGACAGGAAGTCGCTCAATTGGGGATTGCCTTCCACCAACTGCAAAAGCGACTCGGTGCCATTGGCATCTGCCACATCATAGTGGTCGTCCCAAGAATCGGAACAACTGGACAAGCCCCCCAGCCCCAAGGGGAGGGCTAATGCGATGACAAATCGATATAGATTCTTTATTTTCATAAAATTGTAAATGGGCAAATTATACATAAAATTGTAATCCCCTTAATGCGTATCTTCGGCTGTCAAGCCTGCATATACACTCTTCGGACAGAATTCGAAATAGTTGATAGGAAGTTCTGCCTCCGAGTTCTCAATGACGAGTTTGATACGAAGCCAGTATTCCTTGTTGGGGTCAAGTGCCTGAGTGGTAAGAATCTTGCGGTACTTACCATTGTTGGCACGCAGATTGTTCGCACCACCCTGATTCCAAGAATCCATGTCTTTCATATAGCCACGGTTGTGCATGGCCTTGTCGATGGCACGGTTCTCCTCTTCGTCCTCTACGTCGGCCACCCAACCAATGCTTGGGTCACCACCCCAGATGCGGAAGTCTATCGGCAAGCCCATAGGCTGCATGTTATCCTTCTCACCGAAATAAATCTGCACAACGCCACGGTCGTTACCTGCACCGTAAGCAAATCGAACTTCATAGGTGTTGGCTGGCACAGGTGGCAGTTTGAAGGTGATGTCGAACTGACCAATCAAATCGACAGCATCGGAATAAGTCGCCATCCACACACCACGTTCACGCAAGGCGAGTCGTGGTGCACGTCCGTGGAAGTCCCAACCTTCTACGGCCTTGAAGCCTGTGACATGAGTGGTGGTGCCACGAACACCTGCATTGAGAAATTCGGTGGACATGGTAATCACATTCCAGCGAATGCGGTCGTTGAACACCACATCGCGAGTCTGGGTGCTGTAGGTAAGCACATCGTCAAGATAATGATAGATACCGTTGAGAGCTTGCTGGTTCAGCGTATCGAGCGGATAGCCAGCAGCCTGCATATCTGCATCGTGGATTGACTTCATTTCCGTAGGTGTATAGACTTTTACGCCACGCACCGAATAGTTAGCTGCCACGCCTTTTCGGTTGATGAACAGACCTTCGCTGGGCGACGACATCTTCATAATGGTAGAAGGCATCAGCGTCGTGTACCAGTCTGTCGCATCAATCAGATTCGGCATGGAACAAGTCGTTTTGTAATCAATGCCACTCTCCGAAATAGTGAAGTCGTTAATGGCACCGTAATAAGGCAGCAAGTGATATGCAATGAATCGGTTGAGCGGATTCTTCCTGTTTGTCCAGTCATCATCATAAAGACCTGCATCCTCAGGATAGGTCTGGTCATAGACCTCCTTGGCGTATGCTTTCAAGTCATCCAGATTGTTGATGCCCTTGGCAGCAAACACGCTGTTGGGTTCAATCAGAGCCGTAAAACGCTGTACTCGTTTAGGGATGTACTTACAGAGCTTCGTTTCTCCGGTACGGTGGATATAAACGCCCTTGTTTACCGAGTCTATGCCCACAGTGTAGTCCCCGTATTTTTCCTGATAGGCTGCGATGGAATCGACCAGCCCCGTCAGCGTAAGCGCACTGTAGAAAAGTGACACACAGGGGTCACCCTCCAGAATTTCGGGCAAATAGAGCTTAGAAGGCTGAATCACCCGGTCGAGCGTGTGAACAACACCGTTCTCAACAGAGTCGTCGCGTGCAATGAGGCACGAAGACATGTTCACATAATAAACAACCCCCGTAGCACTGCTGTCACACGAAAACGTGAGGAAGCGTTCATTCATGTTGGCAGTGGGAATGTTGCCATCGGAAAGGTCGGTCGTAAAAAAAGCCTGCTGAATGATGTGGTTCCACGAAAGCGTGTCACACTCGGCTTTGGTCAGTTCGTCAACACTCGACAATCCGTGCTGAGCAAGATAAGAGTTGACGGCTGAATTGGTGGGCGCAAAGCAGGTATAGCTGCCGTATGTGGCCATCATGCCATACATGCCTGAACGTTGAAGAATCTTAGTAAACTCACTATAGAGTTCAGGCCGAGCATCAAGATAGTCACTGACCATCTCACCCGTAAAGGTATAGTAGTTCTCTGCTTCTGGCTCATCGGAACAGCTTGTCACCGTTGTAAAAGTCAACGACAATGCCAATAGCCATTCGGCCATGATGAATACATTTTTGAGTCTCATAATATATTATATGTTTTGTTCTGTTTTATCAGTTTCGTAAGCAGGATTCTGAATGAGGAAGGGGTTCTGCTTGATTTCATCTCGATGGTAGGGCCACCAAATGATGTCTTTGGAAGAGAGTTTCACACGAATGGCTGCGGAATTTTCCTGGAACTTGGGGAGTACCTTTGTAATCATGCGGCTGTTTTCTCCCTCACGGCGACAAAGTCTGACAAAGTCGAACCAACGTTTGCCTTCAAACATGAGTTCGCGCTGACGCTCTCCCAAAACAAGGTCTTCCATTGTGCTGCGTGCAATAGCATAATCATCGTAAACCAGCAGGTCGGTTGTGGATGTACGCTTGTTGTTAGCACGACGCCAGACTGCCATCACTCCATCGAAGGCGTTCTGGTAGTGCTGGGTTTGTTCGGTGGTAAGCTGCTGACCCACTTCCACGTTTCCTGCCAATTCCACTTCTGCTTCTGCACGCATTAGAATGACATCGGACAAACGGTAGAGAATCCAGTTGGCATAGTTGGTGGAACGAGCAGAGGAAGTCACAGTTGGAGCGGCTCCCGTTGTCGTACTGGTACGGAACTGTACACGCTGAGCCACGTATTTCTGCACATAGCCCTTATTGTTGGTTTCCAGTATGTTTTCCAGGAATCGGCAGTCGGTTTTCCTGAAGTAGTCATTCGTACCTGCGTATGCATTTTCATAGATGAACGGAGGCACGCCAATTTGTCCTGTTCTGGAGGATGATGAACCATAAAAGTCACGGACAAAGAGGTTGGAAACCGACTGGTTGCTGACAAAGTTCAGTTCAAAGATGCTTTCAAAAGAATTGCCCGTGCCAAAGATTTCGGTATAGGCATTACCTGCATAGGAACTACCTGGCTGTGTCTCGGAAACAAGAGGATACCTGCCATAGAGTTCCACAGGATAGGTGGTAGGATTCTTTTCCCTTTCCTCTTCATATTGCAGAATCTTCTGGTCAATCACCTTGTCGCAGTTGTCAATGCAAGCCTGATAGTCGCCTTTCCACAAATACAGGTCGGCTAACAGGGCATAACAAGCATAGCGAGTGATGCAGATCGGAAGAGCGTC
>CALAVF010000154.1 GCA_937892315.1 uncultured Prevotellaceae bacterium
GAGCAAGTCATCGAATTGGCGAAACAGAGTTTGGCAGAAAAATAATATCCTCTGAGTTCATGGAAGAAAAGAAATATTGTTACAAGTATCCGCATCCGAATGTGACGACGGATTGTGTGATTTTCGGTTTTGACGGCACGGGATTGCGTGTGCTGCTGGTGGAACGGGCGTTTGAGCCCTGCAAGGGGAAGTGGGCGTTTCCGGGCGGATTCCTTGAGATGGAGGAGTCGGCTGAAGAGGGGGCGAAGCGTGAGTTGATGGAGGAGACAGGCTTGAAGACGGCGAAGGTGAGGCAGTTTCATGCGTTCTCCGACCCGCATCGCGACCCGAGGGAACGGGTGCTGACCATTGCCTATTATGCCTTGGTGCAAATGAGCGAAGTGAAGGGTGCGGACGATGCGGCACAAGCCCGATGGTTTCCGTTGAGCGAGGTGCCGCCATTGGCTTTCGACCACGATTCGATTCTGCGGATGGCTGTAGAGGAACTGCGAAATCGCTTGCGTTTTGAACTGCTCGATTTCGATTTGCTGCCGGAGACGTGGACGGTGAAGGAGTTGCGGCAGGTGTATGCTTCCCTCGCAGAGTTTTTAAAATGAAGAATGAAGAGTGAAGAATGAAGAATTAAAAAGTTGAGGTGTTTGTTAACACACCGCATGGTATTCTTCATTCTTCACTCTTCATTCTTCATTCTTCATTTTTTTTCAGTAGTTTTCTTTCTTTACTTCGAAGTATGCCTGTGGGTGGTTGCAGACGGGGCAAACTTCGGGGGCTTGCTTGCCTATGTGGATGTGTCCGCAGTTGCGGCACTGCCAGATGGTGTCGCCGTCGCGTGAGAATACGATGCCCTGTTCGATGTTCTGGAGCAGTTTCTTGTACTTTTCTTCATGCACCTTCTCGATGGCGGCAACACCTTCGAAGAGGGTGGCGATGTCGTCAAAACCTTCCTCGCGGGCTTCCTTCGCCATGCGTGGGTACATGTCGGTCCATTCGTCGTTTTCGCCCTGTGCGGCATCTTTCAGATTCTCCAGTGTGGAGCCGATGCTGTGGATGAGTTTGAACCAGAGTTTGGCATGTTCTTTCTCTTGGTTGGCAGTTTCGGTGAAGAGTTCCGAAATCTGCTCAAAGCCTTCCTTCTTGGCCTTGGAGGCATAGTAGGTGTACTTGTTTCTTGCTTGTGATTCGCCGGCGAACGCTTCCCAGAGGTTCGCTTCGGTCTTGCTGCCTTTTAGTTCTTTAGCCATGGTCGTGTTGTAGAATTACGGTTAATAAAATGTTGCTGGGTGCAAAGATACTATAAATTTTGTGATGGAGGATTGAAAAAGTGAAAAAAATGTATCATGAATGAAAAAGAGTTGGGAGAAATCGCCTTACCTTTGCAAAAAGAAAAACCAAAACTGTTTTTTATGAAGAACAAAAATCTAAGAAAAATGTTGGCGGCGGGCGTGATGGCGACGCTGCCGCTGAGTGTGATGGCTCAGAATCCGTTTGTACAAACGTGGTGTACGAGCGACCCGGCTCCGATGGTGCATGGCGACCGCATTTATGTCTATACAGGGCACGATGAGGATCATGCCGATTTCTTCTGGATGCAAGAGTGGCGTGTGTATAGTTCTGCCGACATGGTGAACTGGACCGACCACGGCAGCCCGTTGGCGTTGGAGAGTTTCAGTTGGGCAGACGATCGTGCGTGGGCGGCTCAGACCATCGAGCGGAACGGCAAGTTCTATTGGTACATCTGTGCCCACTCCCGTCTTTCGAACGGTATGGCAATTGGCGTGGCGGTGGCTGATTCGCCCACAGGCCCGTTCCGCGATGCCATCGGCAAGCCGCTGTATGAGAATGGCAGTAGGGACCACATCGACCCCACGGTGATGATTGACGACGACGGGCAGGCATGGCTCTATTGGGGCAATCCGCGTGTGTATTGTGTGAAACTGAACGAGGATATGGTGAGCCTCGATGGTGAAGTGTTCAATCTGGAGATGACAGAAGAGGGCTTTGGTGCTCCCGACATGGCGAAGCGAGAGAAGGGCGTGAAGTATAAGGATATGTACACGGAAGGGCCTTGGATTATGAAGAAGCCACAGATGGGTGCAACCAAGAAGTTCATCAAAAAAGGCTATTATTTGTTGTATGCGGCAGGTGGTGTGCCAGAGCACATTGCTTATTCTGAGGCTCCGACTCCTACGGGTCCTTGGACTTACAAGGGAACAATTATGCCAGAGGGTGGCACGGGCTCTTTCACCAACCACTGCGGCTATGAGCGTTTCAAAGGGCATGACTATTTCTTCTATCACACGGGCAAACTGCCTGGTGGTGGTGGCTTCGGCCGTAGCGTGGCGGTGGAGGAGTTTCAATTCAATGCCGACGGCACGTTCCCGACCATCCTTCCGACGGACGAGGGCGGGAAGCCTGTGGGCACGCTGAATCCCTACGAACGTGTGGAGGCCGAGACGATGGCTTTCTCGCGGGGTGTGAAGAGCGAATGGAACGACGAGACGGGTGTCTATGTCTCTGAAACGCACGAGGGTGACTACATCAAGTTGCAGGCGGTCGATTTCGGCAAGAAAGTGCCTCGTACTTTCACTGCCTGCGTGGCATCTGCCCTGCGAGGTGGTAGCATCGATGTGCGTATCGACAGTCTTGAAGGCAAACTCATCGCCCGTCTCGAAGTGGGACACACAGGCGGCTGGGAGAAGTGGCAGGAAGTGGTGACAGACCTCTTCACTCCCGTGGCGGGTGTACACGACCTCTATTTTGTCTTCCACGGTCGCAAAGGTGTGAAGTTGATGAATTTTGATTGGTGGAAGTTCCGTGGCATCGAGGAGTGCAACATGCCGCTCTTCACTACGAAGTACACGGCAGACCCGTCGCCACTGGTGGTGGGCGACACGCTCTTCCTCTACACCTCTCATGATGCCCATCCCGAGGACATCCCCGACGAGAATGAGAAAAATTCCGCAGGCTTCTTCATGTACGACTGGCTGCTATGGTCAACCACCGACATGGTGAACTGGACGGAGCACGGGGCTGTGGCTTCGATTCGCGACTTTGAATGGCGTAGCCGCGACAATGGTGCTTGGGCTATCCAGACCATCGAACACAACGGCAAGTTCTACCTCTATGCCCCTCTGCACGGACATGGCATCGGTGTGCTTATGGCAGACTCTCCTTACGGCCCCTTCAAAGACCCACTCGGCAAGCCGCTGGTGTGGCAACAGGAGCATTGGGACGATATTGACCCCTCTGTGTTCATCGATGATGACGGGCAGGCTTGGATGTTCTGGGGCAATCCTCATGCCTATTGCGTGAAACTGAACGAGGATATGATTTCCACCAACGGCGACATCTACGTGCTGAATCAGGAGGACGGCATGATGCGCCCTGTGGGAGAGGAAGGCTCGAAGATCAACCTCCGTGTGTCTTGGCAGGAGAAAGCCAACTGGGCTATGCAGCACTATCAGGAGGGGCCTTGGTTCTACAAGCGTGACGGGCATTATTATATGGCATTCGCCAGCACGTGCTGCCCCGAGGCGTTGGGTTATGCGATGAGCGACAGCCCTCTGGGACCGTGGAAAGAAATGGGCTACATCATGCGTCCGACGGAGCGTGACCGTGGCAACCACCCGGGCATCTGCGACTATGGCGGCAAGAGTTATGTGTTTGGTCAGAACTACGACATCATGCACATATCCACCCTTCAGCACCACGAGCGTCGTTCGGTGAGCGGTACGGAAATCACCTACGACGCCGATGGCACCATTCAGGAAGTGCCCTACTGGCTCGACCAAGAGCCTATCGGACAACTACACACGTTGAATCCTTTCCGTCGTGTGGAGGCAGAAACGATGGCTTGGGGCTATGGTTTGAAGACCAGCAAGGTGGGTATTAAGAACACGGGCGTGGTGACTGAGATGCCTACTTCCACTGGACGCAAGAATCTGTATGTGACGGACATCGACGAGGGGGAATACATCCGCATCAAAGGGGTGGATTTCGGTTCGACGGGAGCGAAGAAGTTCCTCGCTGGCGTGGCATCAGAAAAGGGTAGTGGAGTGATTGAACTTCGTATTGACGGCATCGAAGGCAAAACCATCGGCAAGGTGACGGTGAAGGCGACAGGATCCGACGAGAAGTTTAGCACTGTGAGCGGAAAAGTGGAGAAGGTGACAGGTGTTCACGACCTCTACTTGCACTTCACCCAACTGAACGGCACCTTCAATTTCGACTGGTGGCAGTTTGAATGAAAAATGAAGAGGAAGAGTGAAGAACCTTTAGATCGACGAAGTCAATACGATGCGGTCGGTTAGCGACGACTGAGCACCGTTTCTATTTCATCCTCCCAATTCCTATTCGGCAAGGCAACCACCTTGCCGTTTTTTGTTTTTGAGATGTCTGCATGGATGGTGTGGAAACCGAGTGTTGCGGCCGCTTCCACGTTGGGTGTAGAGTCATCGATGAACAGGCATTCGTCTGCCTTGGCACCGATGTCTTTCAACACCTCCAGATAGATTTCGTCGTTGGGCTTGGCAAGGTGCATCTCTTGGGATAGAAAGACACGGTGGAAGTATTTGTCCACCTCGGTCTGTCCGCCGAAACAACGCTCCTTGATGTCCTGCCAATGGGCATCGTTGGTGTTGGACAGCATGAAGATTCGGTAGCCTCTCTGTCGGAGTTCCAACACTTTGTCCAGACGATGCTGCGGAATGCCGATGCAACAGGTGTTCCAGGCATCGAGCACCTGCTGATAAGTGGTGCCTGGGCGACACAACTGCTGGATGCCGCCGATGAAGTCGTTGGTGCTGATGCCGCCCACCTGATAGAGATGTGTCACTCCTGTGGCGACGATGCCTTCGCCCATCACGGCTGCCTTCTGGTGAGCCACCGCCGCTGTAGGAAGGGTGGGGGTGGAAAGGCTGTCAAGACTGACGCCTAATGCCTGCACGCTTCTCATACAGTGGATGAGGTCGATGTCGAGCAGAACTCCACCAAGGTCAAAAATAATGTTCTTAATCATTCTTTAGATGCACATCCATTTGTGGGAACGGAATCTCGATGCCCGATTCCGTCAGTTCCTTATACACTTTCTCTATTGTCTCGAACCGCACGCTCCAGTAGTTGCTCGCCTGGGTCCAGAGTCGCATCTGGAAAATGATGCTGCTCGACGACATGGTGGTCATCGGCATGACGGGGGCAAGTGCTCCTTCTTTCATGATGCGGCTGTCGGCATCGACAATGTCCTTCAGCACTTTTCTCACCTCGTCGGGGTCGGTGCCGTATGCCACCTCCACGTCGATGTCGATGCGTCGGGTTGGGGCGGAGGTGGAGTTTTTCAGACAGCTTGTGGCGAGCGGTCCATTGGGAATGATGATGATTTGGTTGTCGGGGGTAGTCAGCACCGTGTTGAAAATCTGAATTGCTTTCACCGTGCCTCCAAATCCTTGAGCCTCGATGTAATCGCCCACTTTGTAGGGCTTCAGTGCCAAAATGAGCACTCCGCCGGCAAAGTTCTGCAATGTGCCGCTCAACGCCATGCCGACCGCCATACCTGCCGAGGCGAACACCGCCAGGAATGATGTGGTGTCGATGCCCAAAATGCCGATGATGATGATGGCAAGCAAGAGGTTGAGGGAGATGGAGATGAGGCTGTTGATGAATGAAACGAGCGATGCCTCAAACTGGTGCTTCTGCGTGACGGCTCGCAGTGTCTTCACGATGTATTTGATGAGGAACCGCCCCACAAAAAAGACGATGATGGCGGTGATGATGTTCTTGCCCAGTGTGATGAGGTAGTTGACCACCAAGTGGAGATCGATAATCGAAAGGTCAATATTGGACAGGTCTGAGACCATGTTTTGTTCTTCCATATTTATGTTTTATTTTCAATTTCTTCATCAGTCCCTTCCAGCAGGTTCTCCTCCTCTGGCGGAATCGGATATTTCACATTTTCCTTCACGCCCAGTTTCTTCAACTGGTTGGCTTTCTGCACGATGCCCATGCGGCCGTCATACTTCGCCTCCAGCGATGCACAGTCGTCGCTGGCACGTCGGATGTGCTCCTTCAGTGTGTCAAACTCCTTGATGAAGGCACCCACACGCCGCAGCAATTCTTCTGCCATGACAAACACCTGCTTCTCGTTTTCGTTTTGCAGATATTGCCGCCATGCCGCATGAATCATGGTCAGAATCGCCATTAGGTTCTGCTGTCCCGTGATGAAGATTTTCTTGTTGAACGCCTCGTTCCACAGCCCTGGTTCCGTTGCCAGAGCCAGTTGCAGTGCCCCTTCGTAGGGGATGTACATGATGACAAAATCCACCGTTGTGCGAGGGGCTTTCACGTAGCGGCTGTACTCCTTGGCAGACAACTTCTTGAACTGCTCCCTCACGCTCTTCACCACCTCTCTTGCCAGCATCTTTCGCTGTGCTTCGTCATCCGTCTCCACATACTTGGCGTAGGCATCAATCGACATCTTGGCATCGATAATCACGTCCTCGTTGTTGGGGTAGTGTAGAATGGCGTCGGGCACCATTCTCGCTCCGCTGTCCTCGTTCAGCACCAGATTGCCGTGTTCGTCGGTGATGGTCTGTTGCAGGTCGAAGTCTCTGCCCTCCACCAGTCCTTGGCTTTCCAGCAGGTTCTTCAGCGTCATCTCGCCCCAGTTGCCCTGAATCTTGTTGCCACCCTTCATCACGTTCGTCAGGTGTGTCGCCGTCTCGTTAATTTTGGTCGTCTGCTCTGCCATCGATTTCAACTGCTCCGACAGCGATGCCGTCTGCTTTGCCGTCTCCGCATTGGTGTTGTGGATGGCTTTCTGCAGTTCGTCGATGTGTTGGCGGAGCGGATTTGTCAGCGTCTGTATCGATTCCACGTTCTGTGTCTTCAGTTTGTCTGTCGTCTGGTCGAGCACCTTAGTGGCGAGGTTCTGAAACTGCTCCTGTACCGTCTTCAACTGCTCACCGAACTGCTCCTTCATGGCACGTTGCTGTGCGTCGAACTGCTCCTGTCGAATCTTTGCCTCGCTCGACATCTGATCCTTCAGTGCCGCTTTTTCCGTCTCGCTCTGCTGACGCAACATCTGAGCCTCGCTGGCAGCCCGTTCCTGTTCGGCCTTCAACTGTTGTTGTACCAGCATCAGACTCGACTCCACATCCTTCTTCCGAGAGTTGGCGATGAGCCATCCGATAGCCACTCCAACGGCTGCTCCGACTATCATATAGATGATTTCAATCATAAATCCAAACCGATGATTATTCTCTTAAAGTGTCAAAATAAATCCCCATGCCGAGGATTGACTGCAAAGGTACACATTTTTCACCACATGGCGAATCACAAAGGCAAAATTCTATGGGAACCGACAAGATTTTACTCCTCTATGTCCTCAAAAACTCCAAACTTGTTTGTCAGAACAGCGCTGAAAAGTTAGAAATGAGTGAAGAAATTTGTTTTTTCTCTCATTTGTTCGTACCTTTGCATCGTGGTGTGTTGTGTACCGCACCTATTTGGAGAGAGACTAATATATAGTAGAATAGTAGATAAGATTAAACATGAACGTACTTGAACTTTCTGAACAGGAGATTAACCGCAGAAATAATCTGCAGGCTCTGAAGGATATGGGCATCGAGCCATATCCCGCTGCCGAATATCCAACGAACGCTTTTTCAACCGATATTGTGGCTGAGTTCAAAGACCCGGAGGTGGACGCCGAGGGGAATCCGACGGAGCCGATGAGAGAAGTCTGCATTGCCGGTCGTATGATGAGCCGCCGTGTGATGGGCAAGGCAAGTTTTGTGGAGTTGCAGGACTCGAAGGGCAGGGTGCAGGTGTATGTGACAAGGGATGACATCTGCCCCGATGAGAACAAGGACCTGTACAATGTGGTGTTTAAGAAGTTGCTCGACTTGGGCGACTTTATCGGCATAAAGGGTTTTGTGTTCCGCACACAGACGGGCGAAATCAGTGTACATGCCAAGTCGCTGACGGTGTTGGCAAAGAGCCTGAAGCCGCTGCCCATCGTGAAGGAGAAGGACGGACAGGTGTTCGATGCGTTTGAAGACCCCGAATTGAGATACCGCCAGCGTTATGTGGACTTGATTGTGAACAATGGCGTGAAGGATACGTTCTTGAAGCGTGCCACCATCCTCAGGACGATGCGTCAGGTGTTTGACGAGGCAGGTTTCACAGAGGTGGAGACCCCCATTTTGCAGCAGATTGCAGGTGGTGCCAGTGCCCGTCCGTTCATCACGCACCACAATGCGTTGAATGTGGATTTGTATCTCCGCATCGCTACTGAACTCTACCTGAAGCGTCTGATTGTGGGCGGTTTCGAGGGTGTCTATGAGATTGGTCGCAACTTCCGCAACGAGGGTATGGACAGAAGCCACAACCCTGAGTTTACGTGCATGGAGTTATATGTGGCATATAAGGACTACAACTGGATGATGTCGTTCACGGAGCAGTTGCTGGAGAAGATTTGTGTGGCTGTGAACGGAACGACAGAGGTGCAGATTGGCGAGAATGTGGTAAGTTTCAAGGCTCCCTACCGTCGTTTGCCAATCCTCGAAGCCATCAAGGAAAAGACTGGCTTTGACTGCGAAGGCAAGACGGAAGAGGAAATTCGTTCGTTCTGTCTGCAGAAAGGCATGGAGGTAGATGAAACGATGGGCAAGGGCAAGTTGATTGACGAACTGTTTGGCGAGTTCTGCGAAGGTTCGTTCATTCAGCCAACGTTCATCACGGATTATCCTGTGGAGATGTCGCCGCTGACGAAGATGCACCGCTCGAAGCCCGGACTGACCGAGCGCTTCGAGCTGATGGTGAACGGCAAAGAGTTAGCGAACGCCTATTCGGAGCTCAACGATCCGATTGACCAATACAACCGTTTCGTAGAGCAGATGAAGCTTGCCGACAAGGGCGACGATGAGGCAATGGTGATTGACCACGATTTCATGCGCGCGTTGGAATATGGTATGCCCCCGACATCCGGTATCGGTATCGGTATCGACCGTCTGGCTATCCTTATGACCGGTCAACCGACCATCCAGGAAGTACTGCTCTTCCCCACCATGAAGCCGGAGGCGAATTGAGAATAGAGAATTGAGAATTGAGAATGCAATGTATAGAAAAATAGCTATATTAGGTTCGGGCAGTTGGGCCACTGCATTGGCAAAAATAGTGATGCAGAACCAACCCGATATCAATTGGTTTATCCGTCGTCAGGAAGTGATAGACGAGTTCATTGCTACCGGTAAGAACCCGTCCTATCTCGGTGCTGCCAATTTTGACACCAGCCGGATTCATTTCTCCTCGGATATCAACCAGACCGTGGCACAGTCTGATGTGCTGATACTCGCGATTCCATCGCCATACGTGAAGCAATCGCTCAATAAAATCCGCCGCGACATGACACACAAAGTAGTCATCTCAGCGGTCAAAGGTATGATTCCTGACGACAATGTTATCATGACCGACTACCTTCACCAACGCTTCTCCATACCAATGGAGCAGTTGGGTGTCATAGCCGGTCCTTGTCATGCGGAAGAGATTGCACTGGAGCGCCTTAGTTATCTCACAATCGGATGCGAGAACCGCCAGAATGCCGAAATATGGGCAAAACTCTTTGAGACGGAATATGTTCATACCGTAACATCAAACGACGTTATAGGCCTGGAATACAGCTCTGTGATGAAGAATATCTATGCCATCGCCGCCGGCATGTGCCAGGCGCTGCATTATGGCGATAATTTCCAAGCTGTGCTGCTCTCAAACGCTATTCAGGAGATTCAGCGCTTCGCTACTGCGATGAGCAACGTGCCTCGCGACATCACTATGAGCGGCTATCTGGGTGATGTGCTCGTTACCGGCTATTCGCAATTCAGCCGTAACCGCCAGTTCGGACAGATGCTCGGACTCGGCTATTCGGTCAAAGCAGCGCAGATGGAGATGGAAATGGTAGCAGAAGGCTATTACGGCACCAAAGCTATCCACCTCGCCAACGAACGAATGCAAGTGTCGATACCGATTGTAGATGCGATGTACGAGATCCTTTACAACCACCAGAAAGCCAAACCAATCATTAAGTCATTAACTACAAAATTGCAATAATCATTATGAAACTGTGCTTAAAGAATGCCGCAAGCTTTGTAGATGCCGAGGCATTGAAAAAATTAGAGTCACAAACCGAAGCTGCCAACCTCCTTCTGGAGAACGGTCAGGGAGCCGGAAACGACTACATCGGATGGGTACATCTCCCCTCCTCTATCACAGATGAGTTCTTAGCGGAAGTACAGGCATCAGCCGACGAGCTTCGCCGTCGTTGTGAGGTCGTTATCGTAGCCGGTATCGGAGGTTCATACCTCGGTGCACGTGCCGTGAATGAGGCATTGAGTTCGGCTTTTGATGCATTCGTGGCCAAAGACCGTAAGAATCCCTATGTGGTATATGCCGGTAATAACATCGGCGAGGACTATCTGGCTGAACTGATGGAGTTCCTTGCAGACAAGCAATTCGGCATTATCAATATCTCCAAATCCGGTACGACAACCGAGACCGCATTGGCATTCCGTCTCCTCAAGACGATGCTGGAGAAGCAGGTAGGCAAAGAGGAAGCGAAACATCGTATCGTAGCCGTTACCGACCGCGCGAAAGGAGCGCTCCGCAGCCTCGCTACCAAAGAGGGATACAAGACTTTCGTCATTCCTGATAACGTAGGCGGTCGTTTCTCAGTGCTCACGCCTGTAGGTCTACTGCCTATCGCAGTAGCCGGTGGTGACATCAAAGCACTTGTTCGCGGCGCACAGGAGATGGAGAAAGCAACGGATGTAAAGGTTCCGTTTGCAGAGAACCCAG
>CALAVF010000155.1 GCA_937892315.1 uncultured Prevotellaceae bacterium
CGGGTAGTGTTGAGGTGTGGGTGAACGAACTCCGTATGCAAGATTACAGCAACGAAGGCGGATGGGCCGCACAAGGCAACATGAACGTGCAACTTTCCGACCTCGGCACCGTCAATGTGTCAGGACATGTCGAGACGGCGGGCTTCGGAGGTCTGGAAGAAGGAGTGAACGAACGCCGCAACGATAACCTCTACGAATGGAGCATCACCACCCAACTCGAACTGGGCAAGTTCTTCCCCGAGAAATGGAAGATGCAACTCCCGTTCTACTACTCCTACTCATGGCAGAAAATCTCGCCGAAGTACAACCCCTTCGACACCGACATGCTTCTGAAGGATGCCCTCGACGAATGCGAGACGGACGCGGCACGCGACTCCCTCAGCAGCCTCACCGAGAGCGTGGTCAAGAACAAGAACTTCTCCCTCAGCAACTGGAAGTCCAAAGTGCAGAGCCGCAAGCCGATGCCTTACGACCCCGACAATTTCTCACTCAGTTACAGTTACAGGCAACGCTACAAGACAGGCGAAACCACCGTCTATGAAAACGAGGAGAACTGGAACTTCAACCTGTCATACAACTATTCTCCCAAGTACAAGACGTGGGAGCCGTTCAAGAATCTCAAAGGAAAATCCAAGTGGCTCGACATTGTCAAGGCACAGAACCTCCAATGGCTGCCACAAAACATCTCATTCAACACCGACCTGACCCGCAGTTACTACGAGTTCCAGGAGCGAGACATCGACGCAGGCACACAACTTCCTGTCACCTTCTCCGACCAAATCCTCTGGAACCGCGACCTCGCTGTCCGTTGGGACATTTTCAAGGCGCTCAAACTCTCTTGGACTTCAGCCACTCACGCCGAGATTGAAGAGCCCTACACCGTCGTCAACAAGAACCTCTACCCCGACGAATACGCCGCATGGAAAGACTCTGTCCGTCGCAGCATCGCCTCCTTCGGACGACCTCTCACCTACAAGAGCACCTTCACGGGGTCTTATCAGGTGCCGCTCAACAAGATACCCCTTCTCGACTGGCTTTCTGCCGATGCTTCCTACACCGCCAACTATGACTGGACACGAGGCACCGAACTGGAAGACGGCACTTCGCTTGGCCACACCGCCACCAGCCACCGCACCGTCAACCTGAACGGCAAAATCAATCTCGAAACGCTCTACAAGAAGTGGAACTTCCTTGCCGATGCCGACAAACGCTTCTCTGGCACCAGCAACAAGAAGAGCAACACGAACACGAAAAACGCCTCTAAAAATGCCAAGACACCTGCCAAAGATGCCAACGACAAGTCGGGCAAATCAGGCAAGTCGGGCGAGGAAGAAGAGGCTGGAAACGGCAACAAAAAGGCAACCGACAAGAAGACCAAGGGCTTTACCAAAGAGTTCACCCTCAACGACTCCACCGCAACCGAAGTCAAACACGGGCAGAACTCCAAGCGGCTCATCGTCAGAGCCACCACCGCCGAGGGAAAGACCTACAAACTCAAATACAAGAAGGTCGATGCCAACACCCTCTCGGTGAAGAACCGCGACTCCATCCCTGTCAAAATCAACGTCGTCGCCAAGCAGCCACTTGAAAACCTCACATGGTACAAGACCGCCCAAGTTGCCGCACGAGCCCTCATGATGGTACGCAACGCCAGCATCTCCTACCGCAACACATACGCCCTCACCCTGCCGGGCTTCAACACCGAAGTGGGCGACGCGTTTGGCCAGAAGAGTGTCAACGGGTTGCTCTCGCCCGGACTTGGTTTCGCCTTCGGAGCCATCGGCGACAGTTACATCGACAAGGCAGCCCAAAACGGCTGGCTCATGCAGAACGACTCCAACATCACCACGCCAGCCACGACCGCCGCGATGGAAGACTTGCAGTTGAAAGCCACCCTCGAACCTTTCAAGGACTTCAAGATTGACCTCAACGCATCCCGCACGGTCAACAAGTCCAAGAGCATCCAGTTCATGTACGCCGGTATGCCGACCACCCAGAGCGGTTCATTCTCCATGACCGTCATCTCCATCGGCTCCGCATTCGACACGGGCGGCAACATCAACAACAACTACCGCTCCAAGCACTTCGAGAAGTTCCTCGCCAACCTGCCCATCATCCAGCAGCGACTTGAGGGACAGTATGCCAACACGACCTACCCCGCCGCCGCTGGCACCGAGTGGGCAGGCAAGGCCTACAACCCCGAGAACGGCGGTGTTGACCTCTATTCTGCCGACGTCAT